>CAXNIF010000023.1:0-10576 GCA_964202345.1 Cypionkella sp. | reverse complement strand
CAGTTTGAAATTCTCAATCACCACATCGGCATCGCGGATCAAATCTATCACCTGCGCGGCGCCCGCTGGCGTGGAAAAATCCACCACCACCCCCCGCTTGCCCCGATTGGCGGCAAAGAAATAGGCGGCGGTTTTCTCGCCCTCGTTTTCAATGAAGGGGGGGCCCCAGCGGCGAGTATCGTCGCCTTCGGGGGATTCCACCTTGATCACATCCGCGCCCAAATCGGCCAAGGTTTGGCCCGCCCAAGGGCCAGCCAAAATCCGCGCCAGTTCGACAACTTTGATGCCAGCCAGCGGCGTCATTTACTTGGCGAGTTCTGCATCAATGATTGCCTTTAGATCATCATAGCTCATGTTTTGATGCTTGGTGCCGTTGATCAGCAGCGTGGGCGTGCCTTGGATTCCATCGGCGGCAAAATTTTTCTCGTAATGAGAAATCATCGCCTGCGCATTGGCTTTGTCGTTCAGGCAAACATCCATGGCGGCATCGTCCAGCCCCGCCGTGCGGCCAATCTTTTTCAGATTTTCCACCACTGTTGCCGGGTCTTCGCTGGCCGCCCATTCGCTTTGCTGTTCAAAGATCATGTCGGTGATGCCGAAATAGCGCATCTCGCCGCCGCAGCGCGCAATCATCGCGGCCCAAAGGCCGTAACGGTCGAAATACACCTCGCGGTATTCAAAGCGCAGCTTGCCCGTGTCGATATATTCGGCCTTCAAAGGTTTGAAACTGTCTTTGTGAAAGGCGGCGCAATGCGGGCAAGTGAAGGACGCATATTCAACGATTTTCACTTTGGCATCCACGGGGCCAAGGCCGAAATCGACAATCTCGATGGGGGCGGTCGCCGCCTCGGTTTGGGCCTGCGCGGCGGTTGCGCCCATGGCCCAAGCTGCGCAGATTAGCCCAAGGTTGCGTCTGGAAATCATCATTGCCTTACCCTTTTTTGGTGTGATTTTTAAGGTGAACGTTTTGCGCCAAAGTTTCAAGCGCGCGGCGCAGGCCCTCGTCGCGGATCGGGGCTGCATCGCTGGCGGCGCGGGCCAAAATGGGCGGCGGCGGCGGCGCGGACGGCGCGGCGCGGGGCGCGGGGGCAAAGGCGGCCTGACCTTCGGCAAAGCCAGAGCTGGCGGTTTGCGTTAAGATCACGCGCGAAATGGCGGCATAGCCATAGACCGCATTGACCGCCGCGCGCAGTTTTTCTTTTTGCATCTCGATCAGGGGGGCGGCGGCGCCTTGCACCAGAACCGTCAGGCTTGCGCCCATGCCTTCGCGGCCATAGCCCACTTTCACGGGGCGGGTTTGCGCGGCCAAATCTTCGCCCACGATTTCCGCCCAATGGGTGAGCAATTTGGTCATGGCAAAACCGCGCGTCTCGCCGATGTGGCGGATCTGCCCTGCCAGCAGGCCTGATGCCGGCTGAAAGCCGCGCAGGCTGCGGGCATGGCTGGGGGGAGGGGCGGGTTTTCGGGTCATCTGGCGCTTTGCAAAGTTTCCCTTATTCTAGGGCGAAGTTACGGCGCTGGCCAGTGCCGCCAACAAGTTGGGCGGAAAATGGAGATAAATCTTGCGTGAAGGGATCAGCGGCGATTTATTGGCCTGGTATGATGACCATGCCCGCGCCCTGCCATGGCGCATTTCCCCGCAAGCAAGGGCGCAAGGCGTGCGGCCAGACCCGTATCGGGTTTGGCTGTCAGAGGTGATGTTGCAGCAAACCACTGTCGCCACCGTCAAGGATTACTTTATCAAATTCATCGCGCGCTGGCCCGATGTCCATGCGCTGGCCGCCGCCCAAGATGCCGAGGTGATGGCCGCTTGGGCGGGGCTGGGCTATTACGCGCGGGCGCGCAATTTGCTGGCCTGCGCGCGGCAAGTGGCGCAAAGGGGCGGCTTTCCCCAAGATGAGGCGGGTTTGCGCGCGCTGCGCGGCATTGGCCCTTATACCGCCGCTGCCATTTCGGCCATTGCATTTGATCTGCCCAGCGCCGTGATGGATGGCAATGTCGAGAGGGTGATGGCACGCCTGCACGGTGTGCAAACCCCGCTGCCTGCGGCCAAGCCCCAGCTTTACGCCTTGGCGGCCCAGCACACCCCCGAAAAACGCGCGGGCGATTATGCCCAAGCGGTGATGGATTTGGGGGCCACCATTTGCACCCCGCGCGCGCCCGCTTGTGGGATTTGCCCGCTGATGTCCCCTTGCGCCGCGCGCGCGCAAGGCATTGCGGTGCAATTGCCGCGCAAATTGGCCAAGGCCGAAAAGCCCACCCGCACGGGGCAAGTTTGGATCATCCGCCGCCCCAGTGATGGCGCGTTTTTGCTGGAACGGCGGGCAGAGCAGGGGCTTTTGGGCGGGATGCTGGCCTTTCCGTCTGCGGGCTGGGATGGCAGTGATCTGGGGCCACCCGCGCCGCTTGCTTTTCGCGCGCTGGGCATCGCGCGCCACAGCTTTACGCATTTTCACCTAGACTTGCAGGTTTTGGCCGCAGAGCAGCCGTGCAACCCCCTGCGCGGGGCGTTTATGCCGCTGGCCCCCAAAGACCTGCCGACCTTAATGCGCAAAGCCTTTGCCATTTGGAGCGACCATCTGTCTCTTTGAGATTTACCGCAATCTTGCTAAGCTGCAACCGCAGGAGGATTGCGCCATGGCCATTCAAACCGACAAGCAGGGCAAAAACATCACCCGCGCGCTGCCGTTTTGGCTGTCGCTGTGCGGGCCAGTCATTGCCATTTGCGCCGCCTGGGCGGGCGGGGCGGCGCTGATCTTGCCGCCTTTGTTGGCGTGGTGGATGTTCACGGCGCTGGATGTTTTGACGGGGGAGGATCAAGAAAACCTAGACCCGATGACGGCAGAGACGGATCTATTGTGGTATCGCGCGATCACCGTCATTTGGTTTCCCATTCAAGCGGCGCTGTTGATCTGGATGCTGGCCTATGTGCCGCAAGCGGCGCATTTGGATATGGCCGAAAAATTTGCGGCGTTTTTTGGGCTTGGGGTGTTTTCTGGCACGATTGGTATTGTCTATGCCCATGAGTTGATGCACCAAAAAAATCGTCTCGAACGAGGGTTGGCCGATTTGCTGCTGGCATCTGTGCTGTATAGCCATTTTCGATCTGAACATCTGCGTGTGCATCATCTTTATGTGGCAACGCCGATGGACGCTGTTTCGGCGCGGTATAATGAGGGATTTTTTCGTTTTTTCTGGCGGGTGCTGCGCCAATCGCCGCGCTCGGCTTGGCGGGCAGAGGCGATGATGCTGGCGCGGCGCGGGCGGCGGGTTTGGCATGGCAGCAACCCGTTTTGGCGTTACGCCGCACTGCAAGGCGCCTTTTTGGGGCTGGCCTATGCGATGGCGGGGGGGCTGGGCGTTATGTTGTTCATCTTTCAGGCCCTGATTGCGATTTGGCAACTAGAGCTGACAAATTACATCGAACATTTTACATCGAACATTACGGGCTGACTCGCCGCTATTTGGGCGGGGGGAAATATGAACATGTCATGCCGCATCATTCGTGGAACGCGGCGCAGCGGGCTTCGAACTGGCTGCTGATTAACTTGCAGCGCCATTCTGATCACCATTACAAACCCGACCGCCGCTTTCCTTTGCTGCAAACCTATCCGCAAAGCCAAGCGCCCGCCTTGCCCTTTGGTTATCCGATGATGGGGGTGATTGTGATGATCCCGCCTCTATGGCGGCGCATGATGAACCCGCGCGTGCGGGCATGGCGGCGGCAATTCTATCCCGATATCACCGACTGGCAGGCCTATAACAAAGGCAAACACCCCTAAGGCGTGCCGCCCTTAAACGCCCAGAAATTGGACGCCAAAAACACAGCCCCAGCCGCCAAGCCAACGCCCAGCACAATGGCCCAAATCGAAGCGGTGCCAAAGACCCATTGCCATGCCAAAACCACGGCTGAATTGATAGAAAATCCAGCCAAGGCGACGGCGGCGAATTTGCCAAAGGCAGCGCCGTGGCCTGTTTTGGTGCGAAAGGTCAGGTGATAATGGCCCAGATAAGACCAGATAAAGGCCGCGCCAAAACCCATCAGATTTGCGCCAAGGGCTGGGCTGGCCAGAGCGTGCATCGCGGCCCATGCCACGGCCACATGCACCACAGATGCGCCCACGCCCACAAGGCCAAAGATCAAAAGTTTTGGCACCATCGCGCGCGCCATCTTTATGCCTTGGGCTTTTTGGGCAAGGGTGGGTGGGGCGGCAGGTCTTGGACGCTTTCGATCAAAAATAGCGGGCGTCGTTTCACCTCGGAATAAATCCGCGCCACATATTCGCCCACCACGCCGATACCCAAAATCTGGATACCCCCCAAAAACAGCAAAATTGTGATCATCGAGGCATAGCCCGGAACGTCAACACCAAGGATCAGAGTTTTGAGCACCACAACCGAGGCATAGCCAAAAGAACTGAGAGCGATCACGGCGCCGATATATGTCCAAATCACAAGCGGCACTTCGGAAAAGCTGGTGATCCCCTCCAGCGCCAATTTCCACAGTTTCCAATAAGAAAACTTGCTTTCCCCCGCCCCGCGCGGCGGGCGTTTATAGCTGACGTAAACGGGGGCAAACCCCACCCAAGCAAACAGCCCTTTCATAAAGCGCCGATTTTCGGGCAATTGATTGACGGCCGCCACCACTTGGGCATCCATCAGGCGAAAATCGCCCACATTATCGGGGATTTGAATGTTCGACAGGCGGTTGTGCAGCTTGTAAAACCACTGGGCCGAGGTGCGTTTCATAAACCCATCATCGGCGCGGTCGCTGCGCTGGGCCAGCACCACTTTGGCCCCGTTTTGCCAATGGGCGACCATATCCAAGATCAAATCGGGCGGGTCTTGCATATCGACATCCATCACCACCACGCCGTCTTGGCGCGCATGGGCCAGCCCTGCGGTCAGCGCCGCCTCTTTGCCAAAGTTGCGCGACAGGTGAATGACTTGCACCTGAACCGCCCAAGGTTGGGCGGCAATCACCGCAGCCGTGCTGTCGCGCGACCCATCGTTGACAAAAATCAGGCGTAAATCCAGTGACATCTCGCCGCGCAATTTGGCAAAAAGCGATGCGGTTTCCTGAAAAAACAAGGCGATGCCCGCCTCTTCGTTATAGACGGGCACGATGATGGCAAGGGACTTGTGGGCCGCTGTTTTAGGCAAGGTCATGGTGGCTCCTAAGGGGCAGGGGTCTGCCATTCCAGCAAGACAACAGTTTGCAACCGGCCATTTTGATTGACGTTATACGCCGTTGCTTCGTGCAGCGTTCTTAGGGTGATTGTCGGCACTGCGGTGCGCAAGCTGTCGATGTTTTGCGCCGTCAGCACGGCGTAACCTTTGGGATTGGCCTGCACGAATGCGCCCAAAGCATCGGGTTTCAATCGCACAAGACCTTTGCCCAACGGGCGATTTGCATAGAAAATCAGGCTCGGCTCGCCGTAGCTGGCATAAATCACCAAAGCGTCCTGCGGCACTTGGGCGGCGATCTGTTGGCCAATGCTGCGCGAAAGTTTAGTCAGGCGATCCACTTCGGTCAGGCCCAGCCAATAGACACCCTGCATCATCGCTAGGCTGGCCACGGCCCAAAGCGGCACCAATTTGGCCGATAATGTGCCGCGCAGCGCCGCAAGGCCCATAGCGGCAAAGAGAAGCCCAGCGGCCAAGATTTTCCAAGGTGCCACCGCCTGCGCAAAGCCAAAGGCGGTCGTGCCAAAGACAATGGCAAACAGCATATAGCCCAGCAAGGTGGCAAGACGGGCGGCAAAATGGGGGCGCAAATTGGCATGGTTTAGCCAAACCGCAATGGCCACAGACAGCGGGGCCAAGGCGGGAAAAATATAATGCGGCAATTTGGTGGCCGCGATGGAAAAGGCCAAAAACGTGGGCAAGAACCATGCCAGCAGCAAAATACGCTCGCGGCGCTCGAGGGCAGTAAAAACATGGCCGATGGACTGGGGCAAAGCCGCCGCCCAAGGCAACATGCCCAGAAAAATCACAGGGATATACAGCGGCAAAAACATCAAATAGCCCGCCAAGCCTTGGCCGCCGTGCCCCTCCATCGGGGCAAGGGCGCGGCCAATCACATGAACGCCCAAACCTTCGCGGATCAAGGCCCCCTCCGAGGCGGCATTGGCCGGCAAGAACCAGGCCAAAAACCCCGCCAAGGCAACAAGGCCCGCCACAGTCAGCGCCCAAAAGCCAGTCCAACCGGGGCGATCTTGCTTGGGCAAAAACGCAAATACGCCCAAGACCATCCCGCCAATCAAGGCAGGCCCAACTGGCCCTTTGACCAGAAGCGTCACCAGCAGGCCAAAGCTGAAGCAAACCAGCCAGTCTAACCGCAATTTTTTCGCCAGAACGATCTTGATAAAGGCCCAAACCGAGAGCGCATAGCCCGCCATCAGCGGCGCATCCATCATGGCCGCCGCGCCCAAATACACGCTCATCAGCGCGGTGCCGATAATGGTCATGGCGATGTCACCCACCTTTTGGTCAAACATCGCCCGCGCCGTGCGCCCCACCATAAAGGCGGCAAACCCCATCAGCGGGGCCGAAAAGAACCGCGCGGCAAATTCGCTTGGCCCAAAAACCTGCGCCGATAGGCCCATAAGCCAATAGCCCAGCGGCGGTTTATGGGCGAAAATCTCGTCATTAAAACGGGGCAAAAGCAAATTGCCCGACAAGAACATCTCGATCCCCGTGCGCGCATAAAGGGGCTCGTCCCAATCCCACATTTGGGTGATGGGCATCAGCGACCATAGGGCCACCACCAAAGCTGTTAGAAAAATTGCTTCATAGCGTGACATTGCGCGCCCCAGTTTCATGGCCATTGGCCTGCCCAAATTATGGCTCCCCGCGCGGGATAAAGGCAAAACCAATTTGCAACAAGATGGAAAAGACCCTGCCATGAAGGGCATGGCAGGGCAAGGCAAGCGGCGGAATGGCATCCGCTACTTAGGCATGGGGAAAGGTGCGGGGCCGCTAGTGCCGCCGGCCTGTGTCGCTGTCCAATTCGGCGCGGATTTGTTGGCGTAGAATGTCGATGGGGATCATTTTGCCATCGCGCTTAAAGTGCCAATATGTCCAGCCGTTGCACGATGGGGCGCCTTCCAGATGCGCGCCCACTTGGTGGATCGACCCTTTGACATCCGCGCCAATCAGCGTGCCATCGGCGCGCACTTTGGCGCTATAGCGGCTGCCCAGCGAATAGAGCTCTTCGCCGGGGCGCAGCATGCCGCGTTCGACCACTTGGCCAAAGGGCACGCGCGGTTCGGCGCGCTTGCTGCCGGTCACCTCTAGCGCGGAGGCGTCAAAGCGGCGCACGCGCGCGATACGCTCGGCGGCGACTTTGCGATAATTTGCCTCGCGCTCGATCCCGATGAAATCGCGGCCCAGCATCTTGGCAACCGCCCCTGTCGTGCCGGTGCCAAAGAACGGGTCAAGCACCACATCGCCCGCATTGGTGGTGGCGATCAAAATGCGGTGCAGCAGGCTTTCGGGTTTTTGGGTGGGGTGGGCCTTGTCGCCTTGGGCGTCTTTCAGGCGTTCATGCCCTGTGCAGATGGGCAAGACCCAATCGGAGCGCATTTGCACCCCATCATTCAATTCTTTCAGCGCTTCGTAGTTGAAGGTGTATTTCGCCCCTTCGTCGCGGCTGGCCCAGATCAAGGTTTCATGCGCATTGGTCAGCCGCTTGCCGCGAAAATTGGGCATCGGGTTCGACTTGCGCCAGACCACGTCATTGAGCACCCAAAACGCCTGATCTTGCAGCGCCGCACCGACGCGAAAGATGTTGTGATAACTGCCAATCACCCAAATCGCGCCATGCGGCTTTAGCAGGCGCTTCGCCGCCGCCAGCCAATCGCGGGTGAATTTGTCATAGGCCGCAAAGCTGGAAAATTGATCCCAGTGATCGTCCACGGCATCGACAAGGCTATTGTCGGGGCGGTGCAGATCGCCTTTGAGCTGCAAGTTATACGGGGGGTCGGCAAAGATTAAATCCACACTGCCCGCGGGCAATGCGTTCATTTGTTCGATACAATCGCCATCAAGAATTTGGTTCAGCGGCAGGTTATGCCCCTGCGCTGGTTTCAGTTTGCTTGCCATGTTCTGCCTCTGATGTGCAACTTTGCGCTGCTTATTGGGGGCAAAATGACGGCAAAAACCGCATTCGTCAAATTATTTATTGAATCAAGGGGTTACAGAATTTTCTTGATACAATATGTTGTGGATAGGTTTGAACGAACGCCTATGCCAAGGGGTGACGCCGAAATTTTGCAGCGCTTTTAGGTGCTCTTTTGTTGGGTAGCCTGCGTTTCTCTGCCAGCCATAGGCGGGAAACTGTTGCGCCAAATCCACCATCAAGCGATCGCGCGTGACCTTGGCGATGATCGACGCGGCGGCGATGGACAGTGATTTGGCATCGCCTTTCACAAGGGCAGTGGCGGGCAGATGCAGGTCTTTGGGCAGCAGATTGCCGTCGATCAGCACATGACCCGGCGCGGGCGATAGCGCCGTGATGGCGCGCATCATGGCCAGATGGCTGGCGCGCAAGATGTTTAGCGCGTCAATTTCCTGCACGCTGGCATGGGCCAGGCCCACGGCGGCGCGGGCCATGATCTGATCGAACAGCGCCTCGCGCCGCGCGGCGCTGAGGGTTTTGCTATCGGCAAGGCCTTGGGGCAGATCATCGGGGTTTAAGATCACGGCGGCAGCGGTGACAGGCCCCGCAAGAGGGCCGCGCCCCACCTCGTCCACCCCCGCCACACGGGCGGTTTGGGCGGCGATTTCATAGGAAAAATCCGCAACAAGTTTGGGCATCACGCGCCAATCAACTGCTGGCGCGATTTCAGCGCTGAAAGCCACGCCAGCCCGTGCACAGTCGCGCGCGCGGGGCGATATTCCGCCGCCAGCCAGCCGCCGCCCGCGCCCGCGCCAACAGCATCACAAAGCTGCAATAGATCAAACCCGCCGCCGCCTGGTTCTTGGCGCAGCGGAAAGCCCGCGATCTGCACATGGCCGATCACGCCAAAGTGCCGAAGCCAAACGTCCCATGCATTGCCGTGAATCTTTGCCGCATGCCAAAGATCAAACTGCAATTTCACATTCTCTGCGCCCAAATCGTCGATCATGCGCGCGGCTTGGTCGTAATCGTTCAAGAAATAATTGGGCATATCGTCGGGATTGAGAGGTTCGAGAACCAAAGTCAAATCGGGGGCTGTTGCGGCAGCCCATGCCAGGTTTTGCAAATAGGTGGCCTCGGCCATCGCCCCTGCCGCCGCGCCTGCCATCACATGCACACGCGGCGCCCCCAAGGCGCGGGCGTAATCGGCAGCGCGCAAGAAACTGTCTTGAAAGGCCGCACTGGCCCCTTGCACGGCGGCAAAGCCGCGCTCTCCTGCCGCCCAATCTCCGGGATGGGTATTGAGCAAAATCAGCGCCCCCCCTGCCAAAGCGTTTTGCCAAGTGGCAATGGGATGGTCGTAGGGAAACAAGACTTCGACGCCATCAAACCCCGCCTGCACGGCCAAGTCTGGACGATCCAGCATCGGCACTTCGGTGAAGAGCATGGTCAGATTGGCGGCAAATTTCGGCATTCAGGTCAGCTCGGTCGCGGGGATCATGGCAAAGAATTGGCCGCTGGAAAACACCCCCAGCCAATCTTGTCCCATATGCGGTGCAATCTGCGCCAGTTCAACAAGGCGGTAGAAAGATTTGCGGTCGATCAGCGCCTCGAGCCCGGCACGGATATGGATATAGGGTGCGGGCTGGCCTTGGGCGTCGATGCTAACGCGCAAGGGATTTTCCGCCGAGGCCACCGCCTCGTCTTCGGTTTTGGTGTAAAAGCGCAAGGACTGGCCCGTGCCCGTGCCTTCGACATCGAAATCCACCGCCAGCAAAGGGGCGTCATCCACCTTGATCCCCACTTTTTCGACAGGGGTCACCAAGAAGTAATCATCCCCTTCGCGGCGCAAAATCTGCGAGAACAGCCGCACAAGGGCGGGGCGGCCTATGGGGGTTCCTTGGTAAAACCATGTGCCGTCGCGGGCGATACGCATATCAATATCGCCGCAAAAGGGCGGGTGCCATAGGTGAACGGGTGGCGGGCCTTTGCGCGCGGCGGCCACAACTTCGCCCATAGAGGCAGGGCCAATGGTTGCGCCGATTGTTGGGCCGCTTGGGGCCAAGGGTTTTTGCATTTTTTCGCGCTCCATCACAATCTTTTGTCCGCGGCGGCGTTTTGCCATTGGTGTAGATTGACTTAGCTCTATGATATAGGGGTGAATGGACGCCAAGACGAGGAAAGAAATGTCTGATACCCCGCAAATGATCGCCCAAATCGAAGCTTTATGCGAAAAGTTAAGCGCCGCGCGCGCCTCGATCAACCAGCGTTTTATCGGACAAGACCGCGTGGTGTCGCAGGTGTTGACCACGGTTTTATGTGGCGGGCATGGGCTCTTGGTGGGCCTGCCTGGCCTTGGCAAGACGATGTTGGTTGATAGTTTGGGCACGGTGCTGGGGCTAGAGGCGCGGCGGGTGCAATTTACCCCCGATCTGATGCCCGCCGATATCATTG
>CAXNIF010000022.1:0-10661 GCA_964202345.1 Cypionkella sp. | reverse complement strand
TTTTGTTTTTTCAATTCAGCGATTTGCAGCGCATCAATACTGGGGCTGCGCTGCGCCCGCTCGACCGCCTGAGATAAATTTTCGTGTTTTCTTTTCAGCTCATTGATGTGGGAAACAACCGTCATCTAAACCCTCCATTTAAAAGAAGCCGTGGAGAGAGTGCAGCACAAAATTCGAGTTCTGTCATCAAATCTTTACAATCAGTCTGCGCAATTTTAATCAAATGCCCAGCAAAGATCACCGCCACCGCGCAGAACGGCATTGGCGGCTTGGGTGTAACTTTCGCGATCACCCTCATGGGCATCGCCCGCGTGAATGACAAAAGGGGCCAGCAGCCGAAACGCACCGCGCCCCGTTTTGCGCGCGCGCACAATGACCCGCAAGGCAGGGCGGCCTGCGCGGGCGGCCAGCGGCAAGACACTGGCGCTGCCCAATTTCTCGCCCATCGCCGACAAAACATCAGGCAGGCCATCTGCGCCGCAAATCAAGGTCAGCCAACCGCGCGGGGCAAGGCGACGCGCCGCCGCCTGCACCCAAACCCCCAGCGGCGCATCTTGTAATTGCAAAGCGGTTGCCCGCCCCGCAATTGGGCTTGGGGTGCCGCCTTTGGGATAGTAGGGCGGGTTGGCAATCACATGGTCGAAATCGCGGCGCAAAGCGCGCGGCATGGCGATGACATCCCCTGTTTCAATCTGCATCTCAAACCCGTTTTCAGCGGCATTGCGGCGAGCAAGATCGGCATATTCGGGCTGCACCTCGCATCCTGCTAGCCTTAGCCCTTGCACCCGCACGCCAAGGCATAGGCTGGCCGCGCCAACACCGCAGCCCAAATCCAGCACCGACTGGCCCGCTTGGGCAGGGCAAGCCGCCGCCAGCAACACCGCATCCGTGGCGGCGCGGTAACCTTGCACAGGCTGCCAAAGATGCAGTTTGCCGCAAAGAAAAGCATCACGCGACAGGTGCATTCAACCCTCCACATCTTGCGGCGGAAAACCGTTGTCCAGCAAAACGGCGCGGGCGCGAAAATGGTCCCTGTCCTGCACCATCAAACGGCGGGGCAGAAATCCCATCGCGCCATGCAGCGCGTGCATGTGGACGTCCAACGCAAAGCTGTCTATACCTTCGCCTTGCAAAAGAACTTGCGCGAAAGGGATCGCAGTGGGGTCGGTTGTGGAAAGAAGCAGTTTCATTCCGTCAACCTATCCGCCTTATCCGCGCGCGTCGAGAGATGAGGTTACCGTGAATATGCCGCAAGCTGCCCATAAGCCGCACGACCAACTCGCCGCCTATTTGGCTGATGATTTGGCGGCGGTGAATGCGATGATCCGTGCCCGGATGGCATCAAAGCACGCCCCCCGCATCCCCGAAGTCACCGCCCATCTGATCGAGGCAGGCGGCAAAAGGCTGCGGCCCATGCTGACCTTGGCCGCCGCGCGCCTGTGCGGTTATGACGGCCCCCATCACATTCATTTGGCCGCCACTGTCGAGTTTATTCACACCGCTACGCTGCTGCATGATGATGTCGTGGACGAGAGCGAAAGGCGCCGTGGGCGGGCAACAGCCAATTTATTATGGGATAATAAATCTTCGGTTTTGGTGGGCGACTATTTGTTTTCGCGATCTTTTCAATTGATGGTGGAAACAGGATCCCTACGGGTGCTGGATATTTTGGCCAATGCCTCTGCCACCATCGCAGAGGGCGAGGTGCTGCAACTGACCGCTGCGCAAGACCTTGCCACGACCGAAGCCATCTATTTGCAAGTGGTGCGCGGCAAAACGGCGGCGCTGTTTTCTGCCGCAACCGAAGTGGGCGGCGTGATTGCTGGGGCGGATCAGGCCCGCACCCGCGCGCTGTTTGATTATGGCGATGCTTTGGGCATTGCCTTTCAGATTGTGGATGACCTGCTGGATTATGGCGGGGCGGCGGATACATTGGGCAAGAATACGGGCGATGATTTTCGCGAACGCAAATTGACGCTGCCTGTGATCAAAGCCGTCGCAAAGGCCACAGCCAGCGAGCGCGAATTTTGGACACGCACCATCAAAAAGGGCGACCAGCGCGAGGGCGATTTGCAGCAGGCCATGGAAATCATGGCACAGCACGGCGCGATGGCGGAAGCGCGCACCGATGCTTTGGCTTGGGCGGATAAGGCGCGCGCCGCGCTGACGGCGCTGCCCGATCACCCAATCCGCGATATGCTGCGCGATTTGGCCAGTTATGTTGTGGCGCGCATTTCCTGAGGCTGCACATCCAACGGCCCGTTGATGGTGCAAGCTTGCACCCACCATTGCGGATATTGCCGTTGCAATCCGCTTGCCGCCGCCGTTGCGGCTGCCGCATCGCTGTAAAGGCCAAAACAGGTTGCCCCAGAGCCGGACATGCGCGCCAATTGCGCCCCGCTGTGCAAAACGGCGTCCAAGACATCGCGGATGACGGGCGCGATGGATATGGCCGCAGGTTCCAGATCATTGCGCTGCTGCGCCAGCCAAGTCACCATTTCGCCCTGCCCTGCCCCAATTGGCATCATCGCGGGCAGGCTTGGATTCTCCTTTTGGCGCAAGGCGTGAAACACGTGCGGTGTGGGCAGGGCGACATGGGGGTTGACCAAAACCGCATCCAGCGCGGGCAAATCGGCCAAGGGCGTGATCTGCGCCCCGATCCCCCGCATCCGAGCGCTTTGCGCCAGCACACAGACCGGCACATCTGCGCCCAGCGCCAAAAGCTTGGCGCTGTCCTCAGCGGCGGGGGCACGCCCCTTCAGGGCCAAAATGGCGCGATAGGTGGCCGCCGCATCCGACGAGCCGCCGCCAATGCCAGAGGCCACGGGCAGATGTTTGTCCAAATGCACCGCCAAATCGCTGGCATCAAAGGCCGATAACACACGGGTGATGATATTCTCGCCTGCGCCCAGACCTTTGGCTTGCGGCCCCGATAGATTCAGGCGGTGCGGGCCTTGCGCCAGCGTGACCCAATCACCCACATTGGCAAAGCCCACCACGCTATCTAGCAGGTGATAGCCGTCCGAACGCTGTCCCGTCACGTGCAAGCATAGGTTTATCTTGGCAGGGGCAAAACTGCGCAGCATTTCACAGACCGCCCAACCCCACATCAGGAAAGGGCGGATCACCTTCGGCAGCGCGCACAGCGTCAAGCCCCAGTTCTAACTTTTGCCGAATACGCGCGGCGTCTTTTTCTGTGGGCTCAAACGATAGGGCGCGGCGCCATTGAAACACCGCTTCGCGCTTGCGCCCATTGGCCCAATAGACATCGCCCAAATGATCGGCCACGATAGGATCTACTGGTTCCAGCGAGGCGGCGCGCTCCATCGGGGCCAAGGCGTCGCGGTAGCGGCCAAGTCGGAAATAGGCCCATGCCAGACTGTCCACAATATAGCCTGAATCGGGGCGAATGGCGACGGCGCGCTGGATCATGTCCAGCGCCTCTTCCAGCTTTTCGCCGCGATCCACCAGCGAATAACCCAAGTAATTTAGCACATTGGGTTGATTGGGGCTAAGGGCCAATGACTGGCGGAAATCCGCCTCGGCGCGCGCAAAATCGCCCAATCTTTCATAGGCAATCCCGCGACTGTAAAACAGCGGCCAAGCGGCGGTTGGAATGTCATCCAGCAAAGCGGCTGCGCTGTCATAGGCGCGCACCGCATCGGTAAATTGTTCGGCACGGCGCAACCCATGGCCCAGCGCGATTTGCGCATCATAACTTTGCGCATGTTCCGCCGCCAAGTCGCGCAAAATCTGCAAGGCCTCGTCCGCGCGCCCTGCGGAAAAGACGGCATCGGCTCTGCCCGTCTGTGCCATGATGTATTCAGGGCTAGATTTGGGCACACGGTCATAGGTTTGCGCGGCCAAATCAAATTGGCGCAGACGTTCCAATACAGCCGCAGTCAGCAATTGCGCCTCTGCATCTTGGGGCAATAGCACCGAGGCGATACGCGCGTGCAGCAAAGTATAGGCAGGGTCACTTTCCTGCCCCAAGGCCGAGGCCACTGTAACAAACACCTCTGCCATGCCAGAATTTGCATCCACAAAACCAGAAATCGGCACAGGGGCGTTGGTGTCAAGTTGCGCCAAGATATCGGTGATTGCCCCGTCTTGCGTCATGCCAAAACGCTGCTGCAAAAACAGGCGCGCCTCTGGCCCTTTGCCAATTTGACTAAGCACTTGCGCAAAGAATATCGCGCCGCGCCGCGACTCGCGCAATGGCTGTGCCTCTGGCAAAGACATCGCGGCGGCGGCGCCGTCAAAATTGCCTGCCAAAGCCAAGGCAATCGCCTTATGATACAGCGCAAAACCAGCCAGTCCTTGCTGTGCCTGCACCCGATCAAAACGCGCCAGCCCATCGTTCATCTGGCCAAGACCAATATGCGCCCAGCCCGCCAATAGATCGGTTTGCATGGCACCTGCGCCTGTGCCGCTTTGCTGTCGCTGCAATATTTGGGAAAAATCCTGCCGCTGCACGGCAAAGGCCAAAATCGCCAATTCGGCATTGGGATCAGACATCCCCAACTCTGTTAAAGTTTGGGCGTGGTCTGCCGCTTTGGGCAGATCACCCAAAGACAAAGCCGCGATCATCGCCCCTTGCACCATGACAACATTGCGCGGCGCAAGATCTAGGCCACGCTGAAACCACAGATCAGCTGCGCTGTAATCGGCGTTGGCGGCTGCAATTTTCGCCGAAAGATACGCCCCAGAAACACCGCCGCTCTCTTGCGCGGTGGCGGGTGCCGCGCCCCAACACAGGGCCAAACAAGCCAAATAGACAAAGCGGGATGGACAAGGCATGGCGGCTCCTTTTGGTCTAGGACAAAAGGTAGTGCGAACAGGGCCGAAATACAATGCTGCCAACGCCTTCGCGGCGCTGGCCTGCCACGTCTGGCTACATATTGGGATAGCTTGGCCCGCCGCCGCCCATGGGCGTGGTCCAAGTGATATTTTGCGACGGATCTTTGATATCACAAGTTTTGCAATGGACGCAGTTTTGAAAATTGATTTGAAACCGCGGCGCCGCGCCCGCCTCTGCGATCACCTCATAAACGCCGGCTGGGCAGTACCGCTGCGCTGGTTCGGCATAGAGGGGCAAATTAACAGCAATGGGCAGGTTTGGATCGCGCAGTTTCAAATGCGCTGGCTGCGCCTCGTCATGGTTTGTCGCAGAAAAGGCCACGTTTGTCAGACGGTCAAAGGACAGCACGCCGTCGGGTTTGGGGTAATCGATGATGGGGAAATCTGCCGCTTTGCCCGTGGCCTCGGCATCTGATTTGCCGTGTTTCAGCGTGAACAAGCCCAGCCCAAAGGTGGACGCCCACATGCTGATCCCGCCCCCAATGAGCGAGGCAAGAAGCCCAAACCGCGACCACAAGGGTTTGACATTACGAACTTTTTTCAAATCAGCGGCAATCGGGCCGCTGCGCAAATCGGCCTCATATTCCCCAAGCTCATCGCGCAGTCGCCCCGCGGTGATGGCGCGCGCGGCGGCTTCGGCGGCGGCAATACCCGAAAGCATTGCATTGTGATTGCCCTTGATGCGCGGCACATTGACAAGGCCAGCGCTGCACCCCAGCAGCGCCACGCCCGGCGCAACCAGCTTGGGGATTGACTGCCACCCACCTTCGGAAATGGCGCGCGCGCCGTAGGCCACTCTTTTGCCGCCCTTAAGCAGTTCGGCCACCATGGGATGATGTTTGAAGCGTTGAAACTCCATATAGGGATAAAGATGGGGGTTTTCATAGTTCAAGTGAACCACAAACCCAACGTAAACCTGATTGTTGTCAATATGATAGATAAAGGAACCGCCGCCTGCATTGCCCCCCAATGGCCAGCCCATCGTATGTGTCACCGTGCCAAGGCGATGTTTGGCGGGGTCAATTTCCCAGATTTCCTTCATGCCAAGACCAAACTTCTGCGGGCAATGCCCCGCAGATAGGTCATATTTTTGGATCACCTCTTTGGCCAGCGATCCGCGCACCCCCTCCGAGAGGAACACATATTTGCCCATCAATGCCATGCCGGGTTCGTAATTCGGGCCAGGCGTGCCATCGGCATTTTTGCCAAACTCGCCCGCAACCACCCCGCCCACAGCGCCGTCCTCGGTATAAACCAATTCCGAACAGGCCATTCCGGGGAAAATCTCAACGCCCAATTCTTCGGCCTGCGTTGCCATCCAGCGGCAGACATTGGCCATCGAGACAATGTAATTGCCATGATTGTTCATCAAGGGCGGCATCGGAAAATTGGGGATACGCATTTGCCCCGCCGCGCCCAAAATGTAGAAATTATCCGATGTCACGGGTGTTGTAATGGGTGCGCCGCGCGTTTTCCAATCAGGGATCAACTGATCCAGACCGACAGGGTCAAGAACCGCGCCCGACAGAATATGCGCGCCCACTTCGCTGCCTTTTTCCAGCACAACAACCGACAAGTCAGGGTTGATCTGCTTTAGTCGAATCGCGGCCGATAGGCCCGCAGGCCCTGCCCCCACGATAACAACATCATAGTCCATTGCTTCGCGCACAACTGCCATAGCCATCCCAACCTTTGTTCCAAGTTTCATGCCTGATTGCCGCAAGCCTTAGGCGTGGTCAACAGCTTGGCGCAATTTTTGCCACATTTGCACGTCAAAATCGACAGTTTATGTCGCGGCGGCGGTGACCCGAGTGTTTTCTGGCGCAAAATAAAGTTAGCCCGCCATCGGGCCCGCCCAATTGAATAAGCCGCGCCCTTTCGCTTCGGGTTTGCGCCAAGCCTTGTGCAAATCTTGCAAACTATCGGACAATTGAGAGTCGGTTCTGTCCCTAGAAAAGCAAAGGCTGGTGATGGGTTGGCCCCAGCGTTGGTGCAGGGGCGGGGCGTTCGACGAAATCGCCACTTTCGACAATCAATTGACGCGCCTGCCCCACCGTTGGGCGAAACAGCACACGCCGCGCCGAGGTGCCGCCCAGGCTCTCGGCCAAGCAGGGGATATCTTCGGTTTCCAAGAATGATTTTGCAAAACGCGCGTTAGACTGGCCGATATCGCCCAGATTGCTGGCCATATTGGCACCACCAAAAAGCTTTGCACGCAGGCCTTTGCGTCTTGCGCCTTTTTTTAGCAGATCATTAATCAGCATTTCCATCGCATGCACGCCATAGCGCAAAGAGCGCGCCTCGTCAGCATCCGATGATTTGGCAAGCAGAAAGTGGTTCATCCCGCCCACTCCGATGTCAGGGTCCCAAATACAGGCCGATACGCATGACCCCAAAACAGTAGAAAAGACGATATTGGGCAAGTGGCTGGTTTGGAATTCGCCCTGCGCGACATAGATGGTTTGATCCGCGTTTGTCATCGGCCCACTCCTTGCATGATCGCGCGGCTTTCCACCGAAAGCTGCATGATCGCGGGGCCTATGTCGGCCAAGGCCATTTGATGCTGCACCGCCCCAATTTCATGGGCGACGCGCGGCATCCCATAAACAACAGAGCTTTCTTGATTTTGCCCAATCGTCACCGCGCCCGCCTTGCGCAGGGCCAGCAAACCCGCCGCCCCATCGCGCCCCATGCCCGTCAGCAGGACGGCGATCACCTTAGGGGCAAACGGCAGGGCCGACTGAAACATTTCGTCGATCGAAGGGCTGTGACCAGAGGTTGCGGGCCCCCGCGTGACAAGGCATTCCAGCGTCTTGCCTTTGCTAAAGTGCAAATGCCCATCAATCCCCCCCGCCAAACAAACACGCCCAGGCAACATCTCTAGGCCAGACTTTGCCAAGGTCACCTCTGCTTGGCAATGTCGGTCCAAGAGCCGTGCCAATGTCTCAGAAAAACTCTGCCCCGTGTGCTGGACAATCGCAACGGGCGGGCAGTCTTTGGGGAAATGTGGCAAAATTGAGGTCAATGCGTCAATACCCCCTGTCGATGCGCCGATGAGGATAATGCGATCGAGCCATCTTGTTGGGCCAGTATGCCGCCGATGCGGGCTATGGGGGGGGGGCTTTATCTGGGAAAGATAGGCCGATTTGGGTTTTTCCCGGGCGTTCAGGATGGTCAATATTTCACCCGCGGCCATACGCGAGTGGATGGTCAGCGATGTTAGATGATCTGACTCCCCGTCATCCCCATGCGCGGCATTGGCGCTGATAAAGACAACGCGCGCTTCAACTGCCCTGAACAAAGCATCCATGCATTGGTATTCTTCTTTTCGACCAAAGGCAGCGGCGATCAGCACGAATTCGGGCATCATTTCTTCAACGGTCACATAGGCCTGTGACAGATCGCTCACGACAGCGGCGACGTCGAATTGCGCTGTCGACAGCAAAGCCTTCTCCAATCTGACCTGATCGATGATGCTTGGGGTCGCAATTACAACGCGCGGTTTTGCCATAAAAGCAACTCCAAAAAAGGGAAATCAAGCTAGAAATCTTGCCAAACACCGCGTGCGCCCACCTGCGCGGCACGCGGGGCCTGCGCAACTTGGACATCCATATCATCCAAAGAATCGGTCTTGACCGACAGCTTGGGTGGCTCATCGCGGTTTGGCTCAAGATCTGCCTGCGCGCGCATGGAAACATCGGGCGCGGCCTGTGGTTCGGCCTCGGGCAGGAATTGGGCCAAGGATGCCGATGCGGCAGCGTCGCGGCCTGGCAGTTTAAATCTGGCCACCAAGTTGGCCAAGTCTTGGGTGCCAGAAACCATCATTTGGCTGGCTGCGCTTGCCTCTTCGGCCATAGCCGCATTCTTTTGTGTGGCCTGATCCAGTTGAATGACGCCCGTATTGATTTCGTTCAACCCCAGGACTTGTTCGGCCGCGCCAGTTGCGATGGTCGTTGTCAGCGAAGAGATTTGGGTCACGCGATGCGCAATTTGTTGCAAGGCACCGCCGGCCTGCTGCACTTGTAGCACGCCTCTTTCGACATGTTCGGTGCTGGTGCCGATCAAGGATTTGATTTCCTTGGCGGCTGTAGAGGCGCGCTGCGCCAGCGCGCCCACTTCCAAGGCCACCACGGCAAATCCGCGCCCAGCCTCGCCCGCGCGGGCGGCCTCGACCCCCGCATTGAGCGCAAGCAAGTTGGTTTGGAAGGCAATATCATCAATGGCGCCAATAATTTGGCCGATTTGATCCGAAGATTTTTCAATTTCGGCCATGGCCAAGACCGCCTCTTTTACGACAATGCCGCAATCATCGGCGTCTTTGCGCGCCTCGACGACGATGTCATCGACCTCACGAATTCCGACGGAGGCCGATTTGATACTGGCGGTCATTTCATCCATGGCCGCAGCCGTCTGCTCCAAAGTGGCGGCCTGAACCTCGGTGCGGTGCGCCAAGTCCTCTGCCGCGCGCGTCAACTCGCCAGATTGCGCGCTCATCCCTTCTGCTGCGACCGCAATTTGCCGAATAGATTCGCTCATCTTATGGACAGTTTCATTGAAATAGCTGCGTAAGATTTCATAGGTTTCGGCAAAGGGCTCATCGATGGTTTTGGACAAATCGCCATTGGCCAAACCTTGCATCGCGCCCGTCAAACTGTCCACGACATTGGCCAGTTCACTTTGGCGCGCCGCACGCTCGAGTTGCAGCGCGCGGGCGTCTCGCAGATTGCCACGCATGTCATCAATGGATTTGGCGATAACGCCAATTTCGTCATTGTGGGTTGTGAAGGGCACCTCCAGCTCATAATCGCCCGCAGCGACAGATTTGATGCTGGCGTTCAAGGCCGTGATGGGGCGTGCAAAGCCGCCTGCCACCCACCACCCCAGCACCGCGACAACGGCGACACTGGCGACAGCTGACCAGATTTGCAGATTTAACTGCGCGTGATAATAGGCCAAAATATCGGGATAGTCGCGTTCGGCCACCAAGAGCCAGTCATTGCCGCCAAAACTCATGGCGATGGTATGAGCAATTCCGGTTTTGCCAGATTGCAACGGTGTTTCGCGAAAAGCCGCAGATTTTTCGGCCCAGCCTTGGGTAATCTGCGGCAACTCTTTAACCTTTGTGCCCAGC
The DNA here is from genome assembly GCA_964202345.1 of Cypionkella sp. GTDB lineage: Bacteria > Pseudomonadota > Alphaproteobacteria > Rhodobacterales > Rhodobacteraceae > Cypionkella. The sequence continues at coordinate 670 of CAXNIF010000022.1, read as the reverse complement.
TTAAACCTATCGCTAAAACGCGAGTCGGTCATTGCCGTTAAGTTTTTCGTGATCACGTAAACCTCGGTGCTGTCACCGAGCAAAACGCTGGCTTCGGCCGCCTTGACCAGCCCCGTCTCGGGCAATTGCACAGCCAGCACCCCGACAGTGGCCCCCATTTCGCTGACAATTGGCGTCGCCATAAAAATGGCATGGGCGCCCGCACTGGGAGCGTAGGGTTCGTAATTTGATAGAAAGATTTCGCCTGGCTGGGCCTTCATGGCCAATTCATAAACATCAGCCAAGGCCGATCCGGCCACCTGTCCACTGCGCAAATTGTCGGAAAAATCTGATTCCTTGAACACCGTGTAAACAATATCGGCTTCACGGTTGATCAGGAAAACATCATAAAAATGATACTCTTGCATAATGGATAGAAAGGTGCGGTGAAACTTTGCATGTTCGGCATGGTAGAATTCCGTCCCCTCAGCGCGCTGCAAAAGCTGGCGTTGGCCCGCAGGATTGGGATTGTCGGTGATATAGGCCTTTTGCAAAACTTCTTTTGGGTCTGACTTGATGTCATTGAACGCGGCGCTGAGGGCGTAAAGCGCATCGATGACCTGTTTGCCTTGCGCCGTTGTTCGCAGCGTCGCCTGCCCTGTTTCCAGCCATTGCGTGATTTGCGCCGCGC
>CAXNIF010000021.1:0-10664 GCA_964202345.1 Cypionkella sp. | reverse complement strand
CGTTCAGATCGGTGGCGATGCGCGCGACGTTTTCGGGCCGAAGGTCGCCCTCTTCCAGCGCGCCGACCTTGGCCTTGGCCTTGCGCAGGTTGAAGAAAAGCTTCTTTTGCGCAGAGGTGGTGCCCAGCTTCACCAGGCTCCATGACCGCAGGATGTATTCCTGGATACTCGCCCGGATCCACCACATCGCATAGGTGGCAAGGCGAAAGCCTTTTTCGGGGTCGAACCGCTTGACCGCCTGCATCAGGCCGACATTCGCCTCTGAGATCACTTCGGCTTGAGGCAGGCCATAACCGCGATAGCCCATGGCGATTTTGGCGGCCAGACGCAGATGTGAGGTGACCATCTTATGCGCCGCCGCGCTGTCTTGGTGATCGACCCAACGCTTGGCCAGCATATATTCTTCTTCGGGTTCCAGCATCGGAAATTTGCGAATTTCCTGCATGTAACGCGATAGCCCCTGTTCAGGACTGGGGGCAGGTAAGTTTTGATAGGTGCTCATCTTGACGCTCCTGTATGTGGCGGTGCGATTGCGCCCCCGCGTAGCCCTAAAGTTAAACACTCTTTATGCAGCTTCAAGGGGATCTTGCACGAAATCACTAACGTTTGATTACACAGTTTCCGTCGCCTCTGTCGGTGAAACGCCTGTCAAATTTTTCATTAACAATTCAATATCGGCGGGCAGTGGGCTTTCAAATTCCATCCGCGCGCCTGTGGCAGGATGGTCAAAACCAAGGCTGGCCGCATGCAAAGCTTGGCGGGCAAAATCATTGGCCGCTTGCGCGCCTGCGCCGTAAACCTTGGGCGAGAATTTGCGCGATCCGCCATAGGTGGGATCGCCAATCAGCCCGTGACCCGCATAAGACAAATGCACCCGAATTTGGTGGGTTCGCCCCGTTTCCAGCCAGCATTCGACCAAGGCCGCCGCAGGGCCAAGCTGCGCAATCACGCGCGCACGGGTGACGGCGTGGCGGCCATAATCCCAAACCACCGCTTGGCGCTGGCGGTCGGTTTTATGGCGGGCCAAATGTGTGGCAATTTTCAACACGCCCGAACCTTCAAAGGTCACACCGCGCAAACCGCGCACGCGGGGATCATAGGCCGATGGTGCCCCATGAACCACCGCAAGATAACGCCGCGTGACCGAGTGATCGGCAAATTGCGCCGACAGCGCATGATGGGCGCGGTCGGTTTTGGCCACCACCAATAGCCCGCTGGTGTCTTTGTCGATACGGTGCACGATTCCGGGCCTACGCGCGCCGCCAATGCCTGCCAAACTATCCCCGCAATGATGCAGCAGCGCATTGACCAGCGTGCCAGAGGGCGATCCGGGCGCGGGATGCACCACCATGCCCGCAGGTTTATCTATCACGATCAAATCAGCATCTTCAAAGACAATGCGCAGCGCGATGTCTTCGGGCAGCGTGTCCAAATCTTCGGGTGGCGCAAGTCGCAGCGTAAAGACGTCGCCCGCCGTCACCCGCGCCTTAGGATCGCGCATCGCCACCTCGCCGCGCATCACATCACCCGCCGCGATCATTTTCATCAACCGAGAGCGCGACAGCGCCGCCGCCTCTGGCACTGCGCTGGCAAGTGCCTTATCTAGCCTTTGGGCGTCATGTTCGATGGTCACAGTGATTTCGCCCGTTGGGTCTTGATCAAGGGCGCTATCAATCAGATCATCGTCCAAATCATCTTCGGGCGCGTCACGAAAGGGGCTTGGCATGATAGACACTCCGAACCAAGAAGACGGCTTGCCCGCCAGCTTGCGATTTCTAAAGGGTTTGGTCATCACGCTGATGATGACCATGATTTTGGGTGTCATAACGGTGGTTGGCGTGCTTGTCACCCGTATGCCTGACGGTCGTGCGCAAATCCCTAGCTTGCCACCCCATCTCGCTTTGCCGCCCGGTCAGTCTGTGCAGGCTGTCACCTATGCCAAAGACTACAGTTTGATTGTCACCGATGCCCAAATATTACTGGTTTTCGATTCCAAGGGGCACTTAAAACACCAAAAAGACTTAACGCAAATTTTGTCGCCAAATTAGAGCCGTGGCATGATCCCACGATGCCGCGCCGCATGAGCGAATAGGCGGGGGCAATATTTTTGGGCAGGCGACGTGAAAGGATATCGTCACCTTTTGCGCATAAGATGGCCCAAATAGCGCTGAATTGGCTTGTAAATCCCCCCGAAGATTGGCACTGCCCAACCTATCCTGTGCCCAGTATGAAAATGTCCAAAATTCAAATCAACCACGCAACACTGGCGACACCGGTCGCACAAATCGCCGCATTATGTTGGCGGTTTAGGCGGGGTAAAGTCGAAGTTTTACTGGTGACTTCGCGCGAGACGCGGCGCTGGATCGTCCCAAAGGGTTGGCCGATGGATGGGCGCAGCTTGTCCGAGGCCGCCGAAATTGAAGCTTGGGAAGAGGCGGGGGTCAAGGGCACCGTGGGCGTTGAGGTGTTGGGCATTTACCATTACGACAAGACCCATCCCTCTGAGCCTGCAAAGAAATGCCGCGTTTCGGTTTTTTCCCTGCGCACCAATCGCCTTGAAGCAAAATTTCCCGAGCGAAAAGAGCGGCGGCGCAAATGGTTTTCCGCGCAAAAGGCCGCGAAATCAGTGGCAGAGCCAGAGCTGGCCAAGTTGATTCTACTTGCGGCTGATATGCTGAAAAAAACCTAGGCGGCACTTGCGGCATGGCTAAAAATCCTTAGTCTAAAGGTCTGTTTCAGAGGTTGAAATGATCTGTTTTTCCCTAATTTGTGGCCAAGAGCATGGCTTTGACAGTTGGTTTGCCAAATCATCGGATTTTGACACGCTTTTGGCAGGTGGCCATGTCGCCTGCCCCACCTGTGGGGATAAGTCGATACGCAAGGCGCTGATGGCCCCCGCGATTGCCGTTGGCCAATTTGGCAAAACCCAGCCAGAACCGCCCGTCATAAGCGATGGGCACGCGGGTGCAATGCAGGGCGCATCCACGCAGCCTTCGCCCTTGTCCACGCCCAGCAATGAGGCACAGCGCGCCATGGAAAAGCTACGGGCGCATCTTGAGGCAAACTCCGATTATGTCGGCATGAACTTTGCCGCCGAAGCGCGGGCCATACATTTGGGCGATGCCCCTGTCCGCGCCATTTATGGCGAAGCCAAGCCAGACGAAGCGCGCGCCTTGCTTGAGGACGGCATCCCCGTGGCCCCGCTGCCCTTTTTGCCCCGCGTCAAAACAAATTGAGGCGCGTGCTGATCACAGGGGCCAGTCGCGGCATCGGTCAGGCCTTGGCACAGCATTATACAAGCAGTGGGGACACGGTCTTTGGCACAGCCCGGCATCCCACAGCGGCGCAACTGCCTTTGGATGTCACCAGCCCGGCCTCTTTGGCGGCTACGGCGGCGCGCGTGACGGCACCGCTTGATCTGCTGATCTGCAATGCAGGGGTCTATCTGGACAAGGGGCAATCGCTAGACCACGGGTTCGCAGCAGCTTTGTGGGCCGATAGCTTTGCGGCCAATGTGACGGGCGTTTTTCAGACGGTGCAGATGTTCTTACCGCATCTGCGGGCTGGGGCGGGCAAGATCACAATTATATCGTCGGCCATGGGTTCGGATAGCCGCGCGCCGGGGGGCAGTTACATCTACCGCGCCACGAAAGCGGCGGTGTTGAACCTGGGCCGCAATCTTGCAACTGATTTGGCGCGCGAAGGCATCGCCGTGGGCATTTATCATCCGGGCTGGGTGCAAACCGATATGGGCGGCGCGGGGGCAGAGATCACCCCGCTGCAATCAGCGCAAGGGCTGGCGCAGTGCTTTGCCCGCCTGTCGCTGAAAACCACGGGGTGTTTTGAAAGTTACGATGGCACTGCCCTGCCGTTTTAGCCCGCACAGCGCGCCGATCAAATGTGCTTTTCAGGCATATAGACGCGCAAGCCGTCCAACGCATCAGTCACCTTGATCTGGCAGGTCAGGCGCGAGCGGTTCGCGTCAGGCTGAAAGGCAAAATCCAGCATATCCTCTTCCATCGCATCCTTTTTCGGCAGACGCGAGACCCATGCCTCATCGACATAGACATGGCAGGTCGAACAGGCGCAGGCCCCGCCGCAATCGGCTTCGATGCCACGCACGCCATTGTCGCGTGCGCCTTCCATCACCGTCATGCCGTTTGCCACGTCGATGACATGTTCTTTGCCATTAAATTCGATATAGGTAATTTTCGCCATGGGATTTCCTTTTAACTTTCGCCCTAGATATGTCAGCGCGCGATAAGTTTCCAGATCAATGCGACCAAGACGGGGATGATTTCACATGCCGACTTGCAGCTTTTGATAAATGTTCTATATTTGTTCCATGTCTTTACCCGCCCCCCCCGATTGGATGGCACAAACGCCGCCGCCTGATACTTGGCCGCGCCCCCCCGCTGCCCTGCCCGCCGCCCGCTTGTGCGAGCCGCGCCTTGGCGCAAGGGTATGCGTGGCGGGGTTGGTTTTGGTGCGCCAACGCCCCGGCACGGCAAAGGGAGTGATCTTTATCACGCTAGAGGATGAGACCGGCACCGCCAATGTGGTGGTTTGGGCGAAAATCTACGAAAAATTTCGCCGCGCAGTGATTGCCGGGCGGCTTTTGCGGGTGACAGGGCGGCTGCAGCGCGATTGCAATGTGGTGCATATTGTGGCCGAAGATATCGAAGATATATCCCCCCTGCTGGACCGGCTGCTGCAAACAGGTTTCGCCCCAGATGGGGTGCGCGCGGCAGATCAGCCCTAGGTCGGGGCCACCCCGCTTTACACGCCGGTGCTGCACCATGAACCGGCAAAAGGCGGCGGATCACCCCGCCGCCTAAACCTCGTCTGACACCCCTGATTATTCCAAGGACAGCGCGACAAATCGCGGGTTTCCCTCGCGGCGGACAAGCAACAAAATTGACTTGCGGCCTTCGTCTTTCGCCGCTTGAACGCGGGACTGCAAATCTTTGATATTGCTAATTTTTTGCTGCCCTGCCTCGACAATTACATCGCCAGCAGCGACGCCTTTGGCACTGGCATCTGAGGCAGGGTCAACATCCATCACCACAAGGCCGCCGCTGCCCGTTGGGACATTCAAACTATTGGCCATCTCATCGGTGATGGGCTGCACTGTCAGGCCCAATACCTCGGCCTCGCGCGGCTGGTCTGGCACTGCCCCTTCGTCAGAACCAGCAGGCACGGCTGCCGCCTCTGCCTCTTCGCGCCGGCCCAAGGTCACAGGGATCGTCTGCTCTATGCCGCCGCGCAGCACCACCACGGGCACAGCCTCGCCAATGGGGCTATCGGCCACCGTGCGTGTCAAATCGCGCACATCATCGATAGGTTTCCCATCAAATGTCATAATGACATCGCCCGCCAGCAGCCCAGCATCGCGCGCGGGGCCTTCGGGCACATCTGTCACCAAGGCGCCCGCCGAGACCGCAAGTCCCATCGCTTCGGCCACATCAGGGGTGACATCTTGAATCTTGACCCCCAGCCAACCGCGCCGCGTTTCACCAAATTCGCGCAATTGATCGACAACTTTGGTCACCACATTGGACGCCATCGAAAAGCCAATGCCAATAGACCCCCCCGACGGCGACAAAATTGCCGTATTCACCCCAATCACATCGCCATTCAAGTTGAACAAAGGCCCGCCCGAATTACCCCGATTGATCGCTGCATCCGTTTGCAAAAAATCATCATAGGTGCCTGATAATTCGCGCCCACGCGCCGAAACAATCCCGGCCGAGACTGAAAAACCCTGTCCCAGCGGATTGCCCATCGCCATCACCCAATCGCCCACGCGCATTTTGTCGCTATCGCCAAATTGCACAAAAGGCAGATCATCTGCATCAACTTTCAGAACAGCAATATCTGTCTTGGGATCGGTTCCGACCAATTGGGCGTCCATGCGCTTGCCGTCAAAAAATTCAATGCTGATTTCATCCGCGCCCTCGATCACGTGATTATTGGTCACGATCAGCCCATCTTTGCTGATGACAAAGCCCGAGCCCAACGCCTCGGATCGGCGCGGGCGGTCGCCTTGCCCTTGACCATTGCGATCCATGAAATCGCGAAAGAAATCTTCAAAGGGGCTGCCCTCTGGAACCATCGGCGCATCCGAGGTTTCCGTCGCAACCAGCGATGAGGTGGTGATATTCACCACGGCAGGGCTGACTTTTTCGGCCAATTCGGCAAAGCTTTCAGGCGCACCAAAGGCGCGGGCGGGCGTCGCCACCGTGATCGCCAAGGCCAAAGCAAGACCAATGGCCACAAAGGTTGCCCGCGCGGCTGCGGGCATCGCAAGGGGCGACAGGGCAAGGGTCAAGGATTGGACATTCGTTTTTTGGTGCATGGCAAGTCTCCCAGATCCGTGAAATCAACTGCAGTTTTGGCAGGTTTCGCTGCACAAACCTGCGCGCGCGCGCGCCAAACCACAAGCCCCATTACATCAGGCTCAAACATTTGTGAAAAGTCGCCGCTTAACCGTGATGGGCCAAGTCGCGCCCCATGAAACTGGCACAGCGACTTGGCCTTTTTTTTGCGAGCGCCGTTATTGGGCCGCAGGGGCCGTGCTGCGCCCGTTTGGATTGTTCAAATAGTCAAAAAAGGCGCTGTCGGGCTGCATGACAATCGACGAATTCCCCCCCTGTAGCGCCCGCTCATACGATGTCAGAGAGCGTGTGAAGGTAAAGAACTCTGGGTCTTGACCAAAAGCCTGCGCATAAATGGCGTTGCGTTCGGCATCCGCTTCACCTCGGATCACCTCGGCATCGCGCCGCGCCTCCGACGTGACCTCAATGACCGTGCGGTCAGCGGCGGCACGCACACCTTGCGCCGCCTCGTTGCCGCGTGCGATTTCATCGGTAGCTTCGCGTTGGCGCTCGGCGCGCATACGGGCAAAGGTCGCGTCAAGGTTTTGCTTGGGCAAATCGGTGCGCGTCAGGCGCACATCGATCACATCCACGCCCAAAGCCAAAGCCTTGACGCGCGCATTGTCGCGGATTTGATTCATCAACATGGTTCGATCTTCCGAGAGCACATTACGCGAGGGAACCGAACCCAAGACGGTGCGGATTTCGGCATTGATGATCTGATCAAGATTGACCCGCGCGGCCGCCTCTCCGCCGGCACCCACGGCGCGGCGGAACACTTCCAAATCGACAATCCGCCAGCGCGCGAATGCGTCCACCACAAGGCGGCGGTCATCCAAAGGCGTCACCTCCAGCGGGCGCGTTGGCAGGCCCAAGATACGGTCTTCATAGCGGATCACCTCTTGGATAAAGGGGATCTTAAAGCCAAGTCCGGGCTTATCGACGACTTGTTTAACCTGACCAAATTGCAAAACCAGCGCCTTTTGTCTTTCGTCCACAATAAAGAGTGACGAAGAAATAAGGCCGAAAATCAAGGCAATCGCGGGAAGAATAACGGCGCTGCGCATCAGTTTGACCCCTCTGTCGTGGTGGCGGCGGCACCTTTGGCCATGCCGCCCAATTCATTTAACGGCAAGAAAGGCACAACACCTTGCCCCCCCTCACCCGAGGCAACACCGTCAAGAATGACTTTGTTCATGCCCCCCAAGACGCGCTCCATTGTTTCAAGATACATCCGCTCCCGCGTGACTTCGGGGGCTTTGATATATTCGGCGTAAACGGCCAAGAAACGGCTGGCCTCGCCTTCGGCGTTGTTGACCACTTGGGCGCGATAACCTTCGGCTTCTTCGCGCAATTGCGCGGCTTGACCGCGCGCGCCTGCGGTCACGCGGTTGGCATAGGCATCGGCCTCTTTTTCCAAACGGTCACGCTCTTGTTGTGCGGCTTGCACCTCGCGGAAGGCATCAATCACTTCGGACGGCGGATCGGCGCGGTCAAAGTTCACGCGGATCACCGAAATACCCGAATTATAGCTGTCAAGTGTGCCTTGCACCGCCTCTTGCAAATCGGCAGCAATCACGCCGCGATCGCGGTTCAAAATAGGGGCCAATTCGCTGCGCGCGATGATATCACGCATGGCCGATTCCGAAACGGCCCGTATCGTATCTTCGGGATCTGCGAGGTTAAACAGATATTTTGCGGGATCGTTGATATTCCAGACAACTTCAAATTGGATATCGACAATATTCTGATCGCGCGTGAGCATCAATCCATTGTCCATCTCGCCATTGGCGCCCGATCCAATAATAGTGCCGCGCTGGCGCGTTGTTTGCACGATCTCGGCACTGACCAAAGGCCAAGGCGCAAAATTCAACCCTTCCACCCCAACGCCGCTGAATTCACCCAAGAACAGCTCGACGCTGCTTTCTTCGGGTTTGACGGTGTAAAAAGACATAAAACCCCACAGCGCCACGGCCGCAAGACCAGCAAAAACCAAGCCCGACTTGGTCAGCAACGGCCCGCCGTCACCGCCACCAGCGCCGCCCGCACCATTACCGCCGCCGCGCCCGCCCATCAAAACACGAAGCTGCTCTTGCCCGCGCTTCATCAATTCGTCGATTTCAGGCATGGGCGCCCCCTCATTGGGTCTGCGCGGAGGGGGGCGATTGCCATTATTGCCGCGTGGATCTTGGTCGCCGCCACTGCCATTACCACCCCAAGGGCCGCCATTTCCTGCCATCAATCAACCTCTTGTGCTATGAATGGGCGCGAGGCCCCTTATGTGCATATTTGGGGGCGACTGCGCGCAAATCAAGCGCCGCACACCAGAAACTTTCATGCCAGCGCGCAGAATTACCCAATCACGCGGGCGGGCTTGCGCATGGTCACCATCTCCTCGGCGGCTGTCGGATGAACGGCGACGGTGGCGTCAAACTGCTCTTTGGTTGCGCCCATCTTGACGGCAATGGCGGCCATTTGGATCATCTCGGCGGCACCCTCGCCGACAATATGGCACCCCAGAACCTTGCGCGTGCCAACATCGACCAAAAGCTTCATCAACATTCTATCTTCGCGGCCAGCAAAGAGCGATTTCATGGGGCGGAAACTGGCGGTATGGACCTCAACCTTGCCCGTTTTTGCGGCCTCTTGCTCGGACAGGCCCACGCTGGCCAATTCTGGCGTGGTAAAGACGGCACTGGCCACCAAGTTATGATCGGCAGTGCGAGGCTGGCCGCCAAAGACCGTATCGGCAAAAGCATGGCCTTCGCGAATGGCAATCGGGGTTAAGTTGATGCGATCGGTGACATCGCCGACGGCAAAAATCGACGGCACGGCCGTCTGGCTATAGGAATCGACCAAAACCTGCCCGCGCGCGCCCTGCTGAACGCCCAGCGCCTCTAACCCAAGCCCCTCGACATTGGGCACGCGGCCCGTGGCATAAAGAACCAAATCGGCCGTCACGGGCGCGCCCGAGCGCAGCGCTGCTGATATCCCATCTTCCCCGCGCGTCAGTTTGATCACTTCGGCATTCATTTGCAAATCAATGCCGCGCGCGCGCATGGCATTGGCCAGATGCCCGCGCGCCTCATCGTCGAAACCGCGCAAAATTTGGTCGCCCCGATAGGCCAATGTCACCTGCACCCCAAGACCACACAAAAGCGACGCAAATTCGCAAGCAATGTAACCGCCGCCCACCACCAAGGCACGGCGCGGCAACCTATCTAAATGGAACATCTCATTTGAAGTGACGGCCAGTTCTGCCCCGTCAATTTGCGGCATAAAGGGGCGGCCACCGGTTGCAATCAAAATATGTTTGGCGCTTATTTTTTGGCCATCTGCCAGCGTCACCTCATGAGCGCCCGTAATTTTTGCACGCGAATTAAACACCTGCACAGCCGCCCCCGAAAGCCCGGCGCGATAAGCCGCCTCTAGCCGCGCCAACTCTGCGTCAAGCAGGCGGCGAAAATGCGGCCAATCAAAACCACCCGCCGCGACATCCCAACCATAGGCGCGGGCATCTTGCATCTGGGCGTTATAACTGCCAGCATAAACCATCAGCTTTTTGGGCACGCAGCCGCGAATAACACAGGTGCCGCCCATGCGCGACTCTTCGGCTAAGGCCACCCGCGCGCCGCCTTCACTGGCCGCAATGCGGGCAGCGCGCACCCCGCCCGAGCCGCCCCCGATCACAAACAGATCAACATCAAATTGCCCAGAGTCGCCCGTGTTCATGATATCATTCTTCCAAGTTTTTGAAGATATTGTCGCTGGGCGAGAAATCGACCCGATCATCGGTTTCCACCCCTGACTGCACATCGCGCAGCGTCACCCGCCCGTCGCCGTGACCCAGCACCAAAACATCGCAAATATCGATAAACAAACCATTTTCCACAACGCCTGGAATCTGGTTCAAAATCAAGGCCAATTGCCTTGGATTTCCAATGCGCCGCAAATGCAAATCAAGAATGTAATTCGATTCATCCGTAACCAGCGGCTCGGCCCCATTCATGCGCAACGTCACCTCGCGCGTCAAAACATCAACGCTTTCCAAGGTTTCTTCGACCAAAGCCTTTGTCGTTTGCCACCCAAAAGGGATAACTTCAATGGGCAAGGGAAAAGCCCCCAATTGCTGCACCTCTTTTGCAGCATCTGCAATCACAATCATCCGATCCGATGCTGTGGCCACGATCTTTTCTTGCAACAAGGCCGCGCCGCCACCCTTGATCAGCGCCAAGGTCTGATCCACCTCATCGGCACCATCAATGGTCAAATCTAGCCATTTGGCCT
>CAXNIF010000020.1:0-10712 GCA_964202345.1 Cypionkella sp. | reverse complement strand
TCGCAATGAAAAGATCAACTACAAGGTGCGCGAACATTCGGTAGGCAAAGTGCCGGTGATTTTGGCCGTGGGGATGCAAGAAGTGGCCGATCGCACTGTTTCCGTGCGCCGCTTGGGCGATCAAGGCAGCAGCACGATGACGCTGGATGCCGCTGTGGCGGAATTTGGGTTTGCCGCCCTGCCCCCTGCGCATTAGGCTGGGGATAGGCGGCGGGCGCCCGCGCGTGTCGGGTCGGATGCCATACGCGGGCGGGACGGATGCGGGACGGATGCCATACGCGGGTTTTGCCATCGTTTTAGGGGGGATCAGGGATGAGTTACATCTTGGCCATTGACCAAGGCACCACCTCGTCGCGCGCTATTTTGTACTCGGCGGCCTTGCAAAATCAGGCGATTGCGCAGGTTGAATTTCCGCAAATCTTCCCGCAATCGGGCTGGGTCGAGCATGACCCTCAGGCGATTTGGGACAGCGTTTTGGCCTGCGCGCGCCGCGCCATCTCGGGCATAGACGCGCGCGAAATCGCGGCCATCGGCATCACCAATCAGCGTGAAACCACCATTATATGGGATAAAATCACAGGCAAACCGCTACATCATGCGATTGTCTGGCAAGACCGCCGCACCGCCGATTTATGCGACGCCTTGCGCGCGGGCGGGCATGAGGCGATGGTGACCGCCCGCACGGGCCTGCTGCTGGATCCCTATTTCAGCGGCACAAAAGTAAAATATATCTTGGACTTAATCCCCGATGCACGGGCGCGGGCGGCGCGGGGCGAGCTTGCCTTTGGCACAGTGGACAGCTTTTTGATCTGGCATTTGACAGGCGGGCGCGTCCACGCCACCGATGCCACCAACGCCGCCCGCACCATGCTTTATAATATCGAAGCGGGAAAGTGGGACGCCGAGATTTGCCAACTTCTTGATATTCCAATGCAAATTCTGCCAAATGTGTGCAATTGCGCCGATGATTTTGGGGTGACAGACCCGATGCTCTTTGGCGTTCCCATCCCCATTCGCGGGGTGGCGGGCGATCAACAAGCGGCCACTGTCGGGCAGGCGTGTTTCCAAGCGGGCATGATGAAATCCACCTATGGCACGGGCTGTTTTGCGCTGATGAACACGGGGCAGGTGCGGGCACATTCAACGTCTAAACTATTGACAACAATTGCCTATCAATTGAACGGCACGCCCTGCTATGCGCTGGAAGGGTCGATCTTTATCGCGGGGGCCGTGGTGCAATGGTTGCGCGATGGGCTGCACCTTATTGATCATGCGGGCCAGACCCAAGATCTCGCCCAGACTGCCGATGACGGACAAGATGTGATGATCGTGCCCGCCTTTACGGGCCTTGGCGCGCCCTATTGGGCGCCATCGGCGCGCGGGGCGATCTTCGGCATCACCCGCGCCACGGGCCCCGCCGAATTGGCCCGCGCCGCCCTAGAATCGGTGGGGTATCAGACCCTTGATTTGGTCACCGCCATGCGCGCCGATTGGCCCGCCCCCGAAGGCGCGGTGCTGCGCGTCGATGGTGGTATGGCCGCCTCGGATTATACGATGCAATTCTTATCCGACATCATCGGCGCGCCCGTGGATCGACCTGTGCAAACCGAAACAACGGCGCTGGGCGCGGCCTATTTGGCGGGGCTGGGCGCGGGCATTTGCCCCGATCCTGAAGACTTTGCAACCTCTTGGGCGCTGGAGCGGCGCTTTGCCCCGCAGATGCCGAACAATGAGCGCGCCCAGCGCGCCGCCCGCTGGAGCCGTGCGGTGTCGGCGGTTCTTTCGGTTTAGGCCGGCCTTCAGCCCCCTTCACAAAACTGTGCTTCACCCCTCTGTGATTGGCATTTGATCGCGCGATGCGGCTATCCCCTTAATTGTGGAAGGCCACATCACTCAATCATAAGGTAAAAATCATGTCTTCACATTTGAAATCCTTCGCCGTTGTCGGCGCTTTTGCAACGGCATTGGCGGGTATTGCTGCCCCTGTCGCGGCACAAGAAAATGAAAAATGCTTTGGCGTAGCCCTGGCGGGCAAGAATGATTGCGCGGCTGGCGAGGGCACAACTTGCGCTGGAACGTCGAAGGTTGATTATCAAGGCAATGCCTGGACCTTGGTGCCAGCAGGCACTTGCACCACCATCGAATTGCCAGCCGCCGCCGATGGCACCGCCCGCATGGGCAGTTTGACCGCGCTAGAGCGTGACTTGGTCGCGATGTAACGCCCTCTGCGCCCGCCGCCCCCACTGGCGGCGGCGGGCCCCCTTTTTTTGCCAAAGGTCGAACCAATGCGTCAAAGCGCCCTTGCCGCCCAATTGCCATCCTGCGTGGGGGTTGGCTATAAGCCGCAACATTTCAGCGATATTCTGGCAGACCCCGGATGCGTTGGGTGGCTGGAAATTCACGCTGAAAACTATATGGGCGACGGTGGCCGCCCCTTGGCGCAGCTTCGCGCGCTGAGGCCGCGATTTGGCATGTCTGTGCATGGTGTGGGCCTGTCCATTGGCGGCCAAGCGCCCCTTGATTCTGCCCATTTGGCACGTCTGCGCCTGCTTTGTGATTGGCTACAGCCAGATAGTTTTTCAGAACATTTGGCGTGGTCAAGCCATGAGGGCAGCTTTTTGAACGATCTTTTGCCCCTGCCCTATACCCAAGCCACTTTGGCCACTGTCTGTGACCATATCGATCAGGTTCAGTCGGTTTTGGGCCGCCAAATTTTGCTGGAAAACCCTTCGACCTATTTGGCCTTTGCGCAAACAACGATGTCAGAGACCGATTTCCTGACCGAGATCACGCGGCGCACCGGCTGTGGCCTGCTTTTGGATGTGAATAATGTCTATGTTTGCGCCATCAATCACAATACCGATCCCACCGCCTATTTGCGCGATTTTCCCATCCAAGCAATAGGCGAAATCCATCTTGGAGGGCATAGCGCAGATCGGGGCGATAATGATGCCCCCTTGCTGATTGACAGCCACTCTTGCCCCGTGGCCGACCCTGTTTGGCAGCTCTATGCGCAGATCATCGCGATGACGGGGCCAAAACCCACCTTGATCGAATGGGATAATGACCTGCCCGATTGGGCAACACTGCGCGGCGAGGCGGCATTGGCGGCCCAAATCCTTGCGCCCTTGCCCAAGTCAGAGGGCAGGCCATGAATTATACCGAATTTGCCCGCGCGGTGCTGCACCCCGATGCCGCATTGCCCAGCGGCCTGATCGACCCGGCGGGAAAGCCTGCGCTGCGCCGCTTTGGCGTGTATCGAAACAATGTCGCACTTGGCCTGATCCGTGTGCTAGAGGCGGGGTTTCCAGCCGTTGCCCAACTGGTTGGGTCTGCGTTTTTCACCGCGATGGCTGGGGCCTTTGTGCGCGCCCACCCCCCAAAAACACGGATCATGATGCTCTATGGGGATGAGTTTGCCAATTTTATCGCCGGTTTCGCGCCAGCGGCAAAGCTGGGCTATTTGGCCGATGTGGCGCGGCTTGAGCAAATGCTGCGCCAAAGCTATCACGCCGCGGACAGCAGCCCCATGGACCCCCGTCAATTCGCCGCAATGTCAGAGGCTCAGCTTTTGAAACTGCGCCTCCATTTTGCCCCCACAGCACTGCTTTTACGATCAAATTGGCCAGTTTATTCGATTTGGGCGGCCAATATGCGGGATGGCCCCGCCCCAAAAATGCAAGGGGAAGACGTTTTAATCCTGCGCCCCGACTATGATCCTGTGCCCCATCTTTTGCCAGCCCATAGCGCGGCGGTGCTGCACGCGCTGATGCAAGCTGCGCCCTTGGGCAAAGCCTTGGCCATGGCTGACGCTGCGCTGGACATTTCGACATTGTTGAAACTGCTGCTGAACGGCGGCGCGATTACAGGAGTAGAGCCATGCGCATAACCCTTGCCTATTTTCAGATGGTCGGCTGGTTGGATCGGCTTTCTGGTTTATTGCCTTTAATGGCGCGGGTGGTGTTTGCTGGGGTATTGGCCCCTTATTTTTGGGCCAGTGCGGCGACGAAATGGGAAAGTTTTCCGTTCAACCTGTCCATCGGGGCCTATGCGCAAATCTTTCCCCGCGCCTTTGAAGCGGCGGGCTATGATGTGGCCGCCCTAAGTTTTTGGCACAAGGCGATTGCAATGGCGGGCAGTTACGCCGAGATTATTTTGCCCCTTGCCCTGATTTTGGGACTGGCCACGCGATGGGCAGCCCTGGGGATGATGGGGTTCGTTTTGGTGCAAACGGCGGTCGATATTTGGGGGCATCAGGCCAGCGCTGCGACGATTGGGATGTGGTTTGACAGCGACTCTGGTTCGCTCTTGGCCGATCAGCGCGCCTTATGGGCGGTGTTGCTGGCGATTTTGGTGCTGCGCGGCGCGGGTGCGCTATCGATGGATCGGCTTTTTGCGGGGCGATTTGGCATTCACAACGCAGGCACGCCCCCGCCCCCCCCTCTTGGCCGCATATAGCGCGGCATCGGCATCTGCGGCCATCTTGTCCAGATCAAGGGCGCTGTCGTCGTTTGAGGTGACAATACCGATAGATGCTGAAATGTGGCAAATGTGGCCCTGATAGGCGATGGGCTGGGATAAAGCGGCAATCAGCCGATCCGCAATATTGCGGAGCTGATCCACATCGGTGAGATGGGGCATCACCAAGACAAACTCATCCCCCCCGACCCGTGCCACCGTATCGCCTGCGCGGGTTTCACGGCGCAAAACCTCTGCCACTTGGCACAAGACATGATCGCCGGCCGCATGACCAAAAGAGTCATTCACCTTCTTAAAATAATCTAAATCCAGATGCATGAGGCCAAAGGGAAGCTTTTGATCCAGCAGCAGCGCGAAAAGCATATCCAAACCGCGCCGATTGCGCAGCCCCGTCAAAGCATCGGTGAGCGCCTGCTTTTCAGCCTGTTTCTTTTCACCGTTCAACCGCGCATTTAGGCTGTTTAACTCTTCCATGACGGCGGTCTTTGCCTCAACCAAATAGAGCAGCTCGATGGTAAGATCCGTGGCGGCGAAATGGCTGGCGTTCAGGCCATATCGGCGCACCGCCTCGACCACGCCAATGCCAAAAGACAGGTTAATCAGCACCGCCCCATCCCCCACGGGCATGGCCAGGCCGCGCAAATGCACATCCGATTGCGCGCGCAGACCCAGATGCAATTGGATTCCAGCATGCTGACGCAGCTCTGCCATGGTCGAGATATGCGCGGGGCGGCGGATGGCCATTACCTCGAACAGGCTGCGGCCCAAGGGGCTGGGGCGGCCCAAAACTCGGCGCAATGATGGGCCCATGGCGCGAATGCGGCCCGTTTCGTCCACCGCCATATACATGGGCATAAACCGCCCCAGCGCGGCCATCGGCAAGGTGGAAATTGGCGTGACAACACCCATGGCCTAGCCCTGCGCCACGGCGGTCAAGTCAAAGCTGCGCCCGCTGGAATGGCGATGATCCAGCAGGTGGATCGCCACAACCTCGTCTGCATTGGGCAAGATGGTGTCAAAATCAATCAGCACAAGTGCGCCGTAATCATCTGCCATCGCCCGCAAAAGCCCCACCACCACATGACCAATACCAGCAATGGCCATGTGACATTGCAGTCGAAAAATGCCCTCCCCCTCTTCTATGAGGCGCAGTTTAGGCAGTTCCAATTCTGGCAGCGCCAAGCGGCCCCTTTCGGGCAAATCTTCAAGCGAGTGCAAAAATTCCACAAAATCAACACCGCCAAAGCGCAAAAGTCGCCGCAATCGTTCCAAATTGTGATGCGAGACAAGATAGGTTCCGACATCTTCAAGAATGGAATCGCGCGGGCGGCGCAGCACTTGGCAGGCGGCAGAAATCATCGCTTCGGTGATGGAATCATCATAGGGCAGCATCGGTTCAAATCGGTCAAAGCCAAGACCCGCGCGCTGCGAAACCTGCGCCCAAGTGTCTGGGCCGCAGGTGTCGCATATAAAAGATTCAAATGCGCGGTTGATGAAGCCCAACATAACGCCGACACGTCCTATCTCAAAATGGTTCGTAAAACGTAGCTTGCAAGGTTTAATAAAGCGCTGAGATCGCCCCCATTGCCGCGCGATGAGCCCCGTTTTGGCGCCAATTTTTTGAACTATTTTTCGAAAAATTCGAAAAATGACGCTTAAGGCATCAGCATGACGCCGCCTTTGCCCAGCGGGATTTGCATGATTGGGGCGGGGGTCAACGGGGGCGGGGCGGCTTGCCATGCGCGGATCAAATCCACGGCTGCACCCCCAACGGGATATTCTGCGCCGCCGATAAAAAAGTTCTGCGCCCAATTACCGCGCGCAGCATCTTGCGCTAGCCCATAAAGGCGCAAGTCGCGCGCAACGTCGATCATGGCAATCAGCCCCTCGTCACCTTGCAGCGCGTCCAGAAAATCGGCGGTAATCTCATGCATGATGCGTCAAGATCGCCTAATCCTATCTGTGCCAAATTCTGGCCCAAGCCTAGCGGCAGGATAGCTAAATGGCTAGAAATCCGTCGGCGCGCCGCCCTCTTGCTTGCGCTTGGCCACGAAACGGCGCAGTTCTTCGGCGTGATCGCCGTTCATGGCGGGGGGCTCAAACTCGGCCAAGATTTGTTTGTAGATGCGATTTGCCCGCTCGGGCGTTTGCACCGCGCCGTCTTGGGCCCAGGCCTCATAATTGCGCCAATCGGACACAAAAGGCTGATAAAACGCGCTTTGAAAGCGGTCTTGCGTGTGCTGACACCCAAAGTAATGCCCGCCCGCGCCCACCTCTGCAATGGCGTCCAGCGCGATATCCTCATCGCGGGTCGCATAGGTGACGGGTTCGAAATAGCGCTGGATCATTTGCAAAACTTCACAATCCATCACAAATTTCTCTGGGCTGGCGATCAACCCGCCTTCAAGCCACCCTGCCGCATGATAGACCATATTCGTGCCAGATTGGACGGCGGCCCATAGGCTGTTGGATGTTTCCCACATCGCCTGTCCATCAGGGACATTGGCCGCACAAACCCCCGACGAGCGCAGCGGAATGCCGTAATGGCGCACCAGTTGCCCCGTCATTTGCGTGGCGCGCATATATTCGGGCGTCCCAAAGGCAGGCGCGCCCGATTTCATATCGACGTTGCTGGTAAATGTGCCCAGCGCCACTGGGCAGCCCGGGTTGATATATTGCAGCAAGGCAATCGCGGCCAATCCCTCGGCCAAGGACAGCGTCACCGCGCCTGCCATCGTCACGGGGGCCATTGCCCCTGCCAGCGTAAAGGGAGTGACCACCACGGGCTGGCCGCGCCGCGCCATGCGCATGGCCCCGTCCAACATGGGAAAGTCGTGTTTCAGCGGCGAGACCGAATTGATATTGGTAAACATGCGCGGCTTGGCGTCAAATTCCTCATGGCTAAGCCCGCCCGCAATGCGCACCATTTCCATCACATCTTCGACCCGCTCTGCCCCCAGCGAATAGGCGTGCACCACTTTGTCCGATTGGGTCAGCATTTCAAAAAGGCAATCCAAATGCCGCACCGAAGGATGAATATCAATCGGCTCGACCGGATAGCCGCCCATCAAGTGGATACAGTTAAAATATTGAGACAGCTTGATAAATTCTTTGAAACTGTCGAAATCACCCGCGCGTTTGCCGCGTTCCATATCCCAGGCATTGGGCGGAGAGCTGACATTGCCAAACAACATATGGTGCCCGCCCATCACCAATTCGCGGGCGGGATTGCGCGGGGTCATGGTATAGCTGGCGGGGGCATGGCGCAGCATTTCCATCACAAAATCTTCGTCCATCCGCACGTTTTCGCCCGTCACCTTACAGCCCGCTTTGCGCAAAATCTCTACGGCTTCAGGGTTTAGAAATTCGATCCCGATATCGCGCAAAATCTTCATCGTGCCGCGATGGATGGCCTGCACGCCGTCCGCGTTCAAAGGTTCCGTTGGGCGGTCGGTGTTGACGATGACGCGCCAAGGCATCTGATCGATCGCCGCACTGCCTGCGCGCACCTTATGGCCCGCGCGCCCCCCCGCACGCACGCGCTCACGCGGCGGCGTGGCATTTTGGGATACAGAATCTGGGCTCATTTATTCTCTCCCCTTGGGGCTTTGTTGGATTGGCTACAGTGATGGCGCAAAGGCGCTGAGGATTCGCGCCAATAATCCGACAATAAATGTCGTTTTCATCCTAATTTCGCGACAACCAAGCGGCGATATGGCCGATGTCCGGCAAAATGATATCTGCGGCGGGGGCCAAATCATCGGCAGCAGCCACCCCCGTCAAGACGCCAATGGCCACCATGCCTGCCGATTTTGCGGCATGTAGATCATGCAAACTATCCCCCACCATGGCGATGTCTGCTGGATTGATCCCCATTTGCTGCGCAAAAGCCAGCAATTGGCCCGGTGCAGGCTTGCCGCCGTAACCCGAATCGCAACCTGCGATAAAGTCGAACATCTGGGCCACGCCTGCGCGGGCCAAATGGGCGCGGGCGGGAATTTCCGTGTCATTTGTGGCCAGCCCAAGACGCAATCCGCGCGCGCGCAGCCCCCCCAAAACATCCGGCAGATCGACCGCTGGCACCATAGGGGCCAGCGCCGCCTGCGCACTTAGCAGCGCGTTCAACGCCGCAATCGTCAGATCTGGGGTATGCGGGTGCAAACGATCTGCGATTTCGGGCGTCGTCCCTGCAATGACGATGCTACTTTTGGCAAAACGCCGCGTCAGCGGGTCAAATTCAAGCGCTGCATAAATGGCCGCTTGCCTGTGCACATCTGGCGCAACGAGCGGCACGATCTGCCCCACCCAAGCGCCCCAAGAGGCGGTGAAATCAAACAACGTGCCGTCTTTGTCAAAGATGAATGCCTGCAGCATGTCATGTCCAATGCATATTTTGCCCGCCGGGCAAGGCCGCGCGGGCGGCCTGCACCGACGTTAACGGATAGGGCCCTGAGTCACAAAAACCGATGACGCGCTGGTCATCCTCCATTAAGAAATCCAAAACCGCGCCCAAAAAGCTGGGCGTTTGTGCAAGTTTTGCCAAATCTTGCGGGTAAACCCCTGTCGCTTCGAGAAAACTTTGCAAAATCTCGTCTGAGTTCAGCACCCAAGCCAAGGCGTTTAGCGCCAGTGTTTGTGCAGCTTCGGTGCTATATGTGATGTTATCCACAGAACCTTCCCCAATTTCGCCCCCAAGTTTCCTAAACTTTTTCGCATTTTGTTCTGGTTTCAGAAAGAATTTCTTAACCACTCGCTGCGAAAAATGTTTACAACTGTTCCATTGCGGGGCCATTCCATTGGTGTCCTTCAAAAAAACGTTTTTGGCAAGGTGCGTGGCTTTTTAAGATGGCTGGTAAGATTCTCGTCATTGACAGCGTGATGCCCAATCGGATCATCCTGAAGGTCAAACTTTCGGGCGCGGGCTATTATGTGCAAATTGCAGCCTCTGGCCGAGAGGGGCTGGAATTGGCCATGCTGGACCGCCCTGATCTGATCATTTTGGACATGGATTTGCCTGATCTGACGGTGGAAGAAACAATGTCCCAGATTAGGGCCATGGCCAGCTTGCGGCAGGTTTTGGTGATTATGGTTTCGGCCAATAACACCACCCAGACACGCCTGCGCGCCTATCGGGCGGGCTGCGATGAGTTTTACGCCAAACCTTATAATGAAACGACATTGCTGGCGCGGCTGCGCAGTTTCTTTCGCGAAGATGAACAGTTGCGCATGCTGTCGGCACAAAGCGCTGGGCAATTTGCCCATGACTTTTCTGGAACGGGATTCTTCGAAGATATTCAAGCCTTTGACCAACCCGCTTCGATTGTCATCTTTGGCGCGCCCGAAGCCGCGATGTGGATCAAGCGGAAATTGCCAGCGCGGGCGGATACAAGCGTGGCCATTCACAGCCTGGAAACCGTTTTGAACGGGGCTGGCCTGCCATTTGCCCCCGCCGATGCGGTGATTGTGGTTTCCGAGAATGCCGATCCGAATGCATCTTTGCACCTGATTTCCACGCTGCGCGGCCGCCCGCAAACCAGAGATGCCCGGTTTTGCGTTCAGTTTGACAAAGATTCGCGCGTGGCCGATCGTGATTTGGCCTTTGACTTTGGGGCGGATGCCATTTTTCTGGCCGATGATCACCCCGAAGAAATCGCCCTGCGACTGGCAGGGTTGATAAAACGCAAACACCGCGCTGATGCGCTGCGCGAGCGGATCAAAACGGGCCTGATGCTGGCCATGCGTGACCCGCTGACCAATATTCCCAACCGCCGCTATATGTTGGCCGCCATGCGCGCCTTTATGGGGCAGGCCCTGCAATCGAACGGGTCTGTTGCGGTGATCATTTGCGATGTGGACAGGTTCAAATCTGTCAATGACCGTTTTGGCCATGCGGTGGGCGATGATGTGCTGCGCGAAGTGGCCAAACGCCTGAGCGACGTGCTGCGCGAAGGCGATCTGATCGCGCGCATTGGCGGTGAAGAGTTTTTGGTCGCGCTACCGCAGGCGAATATGGGGGATGCCCGCGCAGTGGCTGAACGCCTTGTTACAGCGATTCGCGCCAAACCTTTTCACATGGAAAACGCGCCGCCTTTGCTTGTGACCATGTCGGCCGGTCTATCGATGGCGATACCCAGCCCCAGCTCTGACCCCGATGAGGTGATCCATCTGGCCATTGATGAGGCCGACCGCGCCATGCTTTTGTCAAAGGCGCAGGGGCGCGACAAGATTACTTT
>CAXNIF010000019.1:0-10926 GCA_964202345.1 Cypionkella sp. | reverse complement strand
CGGGCCCGCAGCGGCCGTGATGGCGTGAATTTCCCGAGAGCCTGAGTGTTCAGGTGGTCGCCAGATAACAAGACCAGGATCTTGCCAGAGCCAGCAGCCTCGGAGATGCTTATCGGCCACTGGAAAAGGGCCATTCACGAGAAGAGCAGCACCCGCCACCTATCTAGATAGGCGCAAGCTTCCCCGCATGCAAGCGCCCAGCTTGCCACAGGGGCCTGCGCGCGTCATATTCGGGGAATGGAACAAAAAACTGATGTTTTGCCGCCCATGCCCGGCCAGCAATTGGCGCGCGGTGTTTGCCGCGCCTTGCGCAGTTATGATTTTGCCTCGCTGGTAGAATTTATCCCCTGCGCGGGTCTGCGCGTGGATGTCATGGCACTTGGGCCTGCCGGCGAGTTTTGGGTGATCGAGTGCAAATCCTCGCGCGCCGATTTCAATGCCGACAACAAGTGGCAGCACTATTTGCCGTGGTGTGATCGGTTTTTCTGGGCCGTGCCACCCGATTTTCCCATTCAGATTTTGCCCCCGCAAACAGGGCTGATGCGCGCAGATGCTTACGGGGCAGAAATTATTCACATGGGGCCAAAAACCCAACTCCCCCCCGCGCGGCGGTTGGCGCAAACGCTGCGCTTTGCCCGCTCTGCCGCTTGGCGCGATCAAGGCGCGCGCGATATCGGGGTCAGCGCTTTTTTGACACCGCCGCCATAGCGCGGGCCACATCTGCGGCGGCGCGCAATTCTTCGGCAATATCCTCGGCCTCGTCGGCGTCAAAGTCTAGGGGTAGCTCAATGCCGCCTTCGGCTTCGATATAGATACGCACCATGCCCTGATCGGTGGGGCCGATTTGGATATTCGCCGCAATATCGCTTTGCTTGTTGATGCTCATTGCTCTCTCCTGCCTAACTTGCGCCCTTCGCGTAACAATATGCTTTGTGCTTTGCAATCGCACTCTTGCATTGGGCGGGCAAGGGCGCTAAAGCGCGAATAAGTGCCGCGTTAGCTCAGTTGGTTAGAGCGCTTGATTGTGGATCAAGAGGTCCCCCGTTCGAGCCGGGGACGTGGTACCATCCCCCCTCATTTACGACAGTTGCCCAAGCAGCGCCACCAGCGCGGCCCCGCTATCGGCGCGGTGCTGGGCGGCTTGCAGCACGGCAGGGGCGGGGGGGTGAACGCCGCCAAAGGCGATGGCAATATCGGCGGCGCGAAACATGGGGATGTCATTGGCCCCATCGCCGATGGCAATCAGGCGGTCATAAGCGCCGATGGCGATGATATCCTCGGCCGCGCGGCCTTTGTTGATGATTTGGTCAATCACCAAATGCCCGCCGCTGTAGCGCGCGGCAGAGCTGCGCCAGTTGCAGCCGATTTTGCCCATCAAAGGCGCGATCCACACATCCAGATTGCCTGTGATAATCGTGCAATCATCGGCATGGGCACGGATAAAGGCCAAAATATCGCGGTTCAGTGGGATGGCGTCGATGATTCCATGCACGCGCGCCAGATCGATCTGTCCCAGCATCTGGCAGCGCTGGCGCATCGAGGATTCAAAGCCGATTTTGCCCGCCATGGCGGCCTGCGTCAGCGCCGCCATGGCGGCCTGTTGTCCCAAAGCGCCAGCGATGGCCGGCAAAATCTCGGCCTCGGTCACAGTCGCGTCTAGATCGAAGCAATAGGCGGTTTTGCGCGTCACGCCGCCGATCCGCCGATGGTCAGCCCGCCAATCATCAGCGTGGGCTGGCCCACGCCCACTGGCACCCATTGCCCCGCTTTGCCGCAATTGCCAATGCCAGGGTCAAGCGCCAGATCATTTCCAATTGCGCGGATATGCTTGAGCGCCGTGGCCCCATCGCCAATCAATGTGGCGCCTTTGACAGGTTCCATCACCCGCCCGCCTTTGACGCGGTAGGCTTCGGTGCACGAAAAGACGAATTTGCCATTGGTGATGTCCACTTGCCCGCCGCCAAAGCCCACGGCGTAAATTCCATCTTTCAAATCGGCCAGAATCGCGGCGGGGTCGTCTTGGCCTGCCAGCATATAGGTGTTGGTCATGCGCGGCATCGGAATATGGGCATAGCTTTCGCGCCGCCCATTGCCAGTGGGGGCCACCCCCATCAGCCGCGCGTTTTGGCGGTCGTGCAAATAGCCCACTAGCCGCCCGTCTTCGATCAAGACATTGCGCGCCGAGGGCGTGCCTTCGTCGTCAATGGTGATGCTGCCGCGCCGATCGGGCATGGTGCCATCATCCAGCACCGTCACGCCTTTGGCGGCAATCATTTGCCCCATCAGCCCCGCAAAAGCAGAGGTTCCTTTGCGGTTGAAATCGCCCTCTAGCCCGTGGCCGATGGCCTCGTGCAGCAAGATTCCCGGCCAGCCTGGCCCCAAGACGACATCCATCACGCCCGCAGGGGCGGGGGCAGCGTCCAGATTGACCAGCGCGATGCGCAGCGCCTCGCGCAGCAGCGGTTGCCAATGGCTGGGGGCCAGCAGCCCCGCCAAACCAAAGCGCCCGCCTCCCCCTGCCGAGCCTTGCTCGCGACGGCCTTTGTCATCCACAATGATCGAAACATTGATCCGCGCCATCGGGCGAATATCGCTGTAATGGGCGTCTTCGGGGCGCAAGATTTCGATTTCTTGCAATCCCGCCGATAGGCTGGCCGAGACTTGCACCACGCGCGGATCAAGCGCGCGGGCGAAGGCGTCGATTTCCTTGAGGATATCGATTTTGGCGGCAAAGCTGGCGTCTTGCATCGGGTCGTCTTGGCCGTAAAGGCGGATATTGGTGCGGGTCGGGGCAGGGGCCATCACCCCGCCGCCCGCGCCGATGGCAAGGCGCACTGTGCCCATGGCGCGCATCAGCGCGGCTTCGGAGATTTCCGAAGCATGGGCATAGCCTGCGACATCTGCGCGCACCGCCCGCAGCCCAAATCCTTCCGAAGCGTCATAGCTGGCGGTCTTGATACGCCCGTCATCCAGCACAATGGCTTCGGAACGCTTGCGTTCTAGAAACAACTCACCATCCTCTGCGCCCAAGGTGGCTTGGCGCAGCAAGGCCAAGGCGCGGCCTTTATCGAGCAGCGTGTCAAACGGGCGAAAGGCGGTCTGGCTCATGGGCTTTCCTTAGATTTTGCAATGATCTGCATCAAAGTCAGTCTATTTGTCGCATGGTTTCTCTTGTTTCTTACCCTCTAATATGGTTTCACAAGCTCAAGAAACAATCGGATTCTGCACGCGGCTGCGGGTAGGGTCTAAATCGGGCAGCCTAGCTGCATAAGATGTGGGAAATGACGATGCTTTCAACAATCGCGCGGTCTAAATTTGCAATCACTGCTGGTGTCGCAGCGGCAACGCTGCTGGCCTTGCCTTCAACGCTTTTGGCGCAGGCCCTTGAGGTTGTGGGTGCGCCCCAGCCCGAAGCCATGGGCTTTCAACCTGCAGCCACGGAATTGGCCCGTGAATTGCAATGGCTGGATCATATGATCAACATCATCATCTTTGGCATTGCCATTTTTGTGACGCTGCTGTTGATTTTTGTCGTGCTACGCTTTAACCGCCGCGCCAATCCAACGCCCGCACGCTTTACGCACAACACCCCCATAGAAATTGCATGGACGTTGATCCCCGTGCTGATTTTGGTGTTCATCGGGTCGTTCTCTTTGCCCGCTTTGTGGAAATCACAAGTGATCCCCGCGGCTGACATCACCATCAAGGCGACAGGCAACCAATGGTATTGGTCTTATGAATATGTCGGCGAAGATGTGGCCTTTGACAGCTTTATGCTGGAAAAAGACCAGCTTGCCGCCGCAGGCTATGCCGAAAGCGATTATTTGCTGGCCACTGATACCGCCATCGTGCTGCCCATTGGCAAAACCATCGTGGTGCAGGTGACGGCGGCGGATGTGATCCATTCTTGGACAATACCTGCATTTGGCGTCAAGCAAGATGGTATTCCCGGCCGTCTGGCGCAGCTTTGGTTCAGCGCCGAGCGGGAAGGCGTGTATTTTGGCCAATGCTCGGAACTATGCGGCAAAAATCACGCCTATATGCCGATCACCGTCAAAGTGGTGAGCCAAGAGAAATATGACGCATGGCTGGCGCAGGCCAAAGCGGGCGATGTGCAATTGGCGTCGAACTAACCTTTGAACTTGGCCCGCGCCCATGAGGCGGCGCGGGCCCAGCGCACCCCAACCTGAGAGCATGTGATGACCGATTTGCGGGCCAGCGATCTTACTGTCATAGAGCCAAGCTTTGGCGATTATGTGCAGCTTTTAAAGCCGCGCGTGATGTCTTTGGTGGTGTTCACGGCGCTGGTTGGCCTTTTGGTTGCGCCCGTATCTTTGCATCCTGTCGAAGCCTTTGCGGCCATTTTGTTCATCGCCTTGGGGGCGGGGGCCTCGGGGGCGCTGAATATGTGGTGGGATGCCGATATTGACAGCAAAATGCGCCGCACGATGGGGCGGCCCGTGCCAGCGGGGCGCATTCAACCGGGCGAGGCGCTGGGCCTTGGCGCCGCACTTGGGGCGATGTCTGTGGTGATGCTATGGCTGACCACCAATCTTGCCGCCGCCGCCTTGCTGGCCTTTACGATTTTCTTTTATGCCGTGGTCTATTCGATCTGGCTAAAACGCAGCACGCCGCAAAACATTGTGATTGGCGGTGCCGCGGGGGCCTTTCCGCCCATGATCGGCTGGGTCGCGGCCACGGGCAGCGTATCGGTCGAGGCGGCGCTGATGTTCATGCTGATCTTTATGTGGACGCCGCCGCATTTCTGGGCCTTGGCCTTGTTTATGAAGGAAGATTATCACAGCGCAGGCGTGCCGATGCTGACGGTGACCCACGGGCGCAAAGTGACGCGCGCCCATATCTTGGTTTACACGATTTTGCTGGTGCCCTTTGCGCTGGGCCTTGGCGTGACGGCGATTGGCGGGCCCACCTATTTGGCCGTGGCCTTGGTGCTGAACGCCGAATTTTTGCGCGGGGCTTACCGCATCTGGGCGCGCCCCGAACCTGTGGCCGAGGCCGATCATTACAAAGTCGAGAAATCGTTTTTCCGCTTTTCCTTGATCTATCTGTTCGCCCATTTTGCCGCGCTATTGGCCGAGTTGGTTTTGCGCAGCTATGGCCTTGGGGGCTGGTGATGGCGCTGAAGGTCGAACACGAAATTCACCACCGCCGCTTTGGCCGCAATCTGGGAGTTGGGCTGTCGCTGGTGTCCTTTGTGGCGCTGGTGCTGGCTTTGACCGTGGTTAAGGTGACGCGCACCGATTTGGCCCCGCACCAGTTTGATGGCAGCAATGGCGCGGTGCAAGGCACGGCTGACCCCGCCAAAATTGACCCTGCCGCCAAAAAGGAGTGAGCATGCAAGCCCCGAAGATCAATCAAACCGCGAAAACGGCCAGCGTCTTGGCGCTGGTGGCGGCGCTGATGTTGTCTTTAAGCTTTGCCGCTGTTCCCTTTTACGATTGGTTTTGCCGCTTGACGGGATATGGCGGCACCACGGGCGTGGCCGAAGCTGCGCCAGATGTTATTTTGGATCAAACCATCAAAGTGCGCTTTGACGCCTCGCGCGAGGCGGGGATGGGATGGGAATTTACCGCCCAACAGGCCGAGATGACGCGGCGCATTGGGGAGACCGGCCTTGCCTTTTACGAAGCCTATAACCCCACCGATAAACCGATTGCGGGGATTGCCAGCTATAATGTGATGCCCGATCAGGCGGGGCTGTATTTCATCAAGCTGGAATGCTTTTGCTTTACCGAGCAAGTCTTGCAACCGGGCGAGCGGGTGGTGATGCCGGTGTCTTTCTTTGTTGATCCCGACATTGCCAGCCATCCCGAAGCCAGCGCGATCAAAGAGATCACTTTATCTTATACTTTCCACAGAACGGATATGCCGCAGGCGCAAGCCGCTCTTGCGAAGCCGGTGCAAGGCGCGCTAGAGAAAACCCTAAACTAGACCGAACCCAGGGAGAGACCCATGGCCCAAGCCAAGAATCACGACTACCACATTCTTCCGCCGTCGATATGGCCCTTCTTCGGGTCGGTCTCGGCTTTTATCATGCTGTTTGGCGCTGTAAAATGGATGCATGGCGCTGGCCCGTGGATGGCGCTGATTGGCTTGACGGGGGTGCTCTACACCATGTTCGCCTGGTGGAGCGAAACTGTCGTTGAGGCGCGGTCTGGCGATCATACCCCTGTGGTGCGCATCGGCCTGCGTTACGGCGTGATTATGTTCATCATGTCCGAAGTGATGTTCTTTGCCGCTTGGTTCTGGTCGTTCTTCAAACACGCCATGTATCCGATGGAAACCTATCTTGGCACCAGCTATATCAAACCGGAAATGTATGCCGTTGATCCATGGCATTTGCCGCTGATGAACACGCTTATCTTGTTGCTGTCGGGCTGCGCTGTGACATGGGCGCACCATGCTTTGGTGCATGAAAATAACCGCAAAGACCTGATCACCGGCCTGTCGATTGGTATCGCGCTGGGCGTTTTGTTTACCGCGCTGCAGGCTTATGAATATGGCTATTTGTATTCGCAAGGTTGGACATTCTCGGGCGAGATTTTCTTTGCCAATTTCTACATGGCCACGGGCTTTCACGGCTTTCACGTCTTGATCGGGACAATCTTTTTGACGGTGTGCCTGATCCGCGCGATCAAGGGCGATTTCACCCCCGAACAGCATGTCGGCTTTGAAGCGGCGGCATGGTATTGGCACTTTGTGGATGTGGTCTGGCTGTTCCTTTTCGCCGCCGTATACGTCTGGGGCCAATAAGACCTCGCCATAAGAAACGCAGCGCGGGCCAGCCTTGGCCCGCGTTTTGCTTTTGCGATCAGATGTTGGAGATGATGATGCTGCGCCGTTTGATTTTTCCTGTTTTGCTGGGGCTTGCGGGCATCGGGCTTTTAATCTCGCTGGGGGTTTGGCAGGTGCAGCGGATGCATTGGAAAGCCGCGATTTTGGCCGATATGGATGCCCGCCTGTTGGGTGAGGCCGTCGCCGTGCCCCAAAATCCGAACTCTGTGGCAGATAAATTTCGCCCCGTGCTGGCCGCTGGCCGCTTTACGGGCGAGACCCTGTTTGTGCTGTCGGGCATGAAGGATCTGGGCGGCGGGGTGCAGGTGATTGCCGTGTTGCAAACGAATGAAGGTCGCCGCCTGTTGGTCGATCGCGGCTTTTTGCCCGATCAAGACAAGACGCGCCCCCTGACGGCCCGCGCGGTGCAGGTGCTGGGCAATTTGCATTGGCCCGATGAGACCACCGCCAGCACACCGCCCCCTGATGCCAAAACGGGGCTGTGGTTTGCCCGCGATGTGCCTGCCATGGCCAAGGCGCTGGGCAGCGAATCTGTCTTGATCGTCGCGCGGCAAGGCACGGGCGATGGGATCATCCCGCGCCCCGTGGACACCAGCACAATTCCCAACGATCATTGGGGATATGCAATCACATGGTTCTTGTTGGCGGCGACATGGGGGATGATGACTCTGGCGTTGATCTGGCGTATCACCACCCGCAAAGCATGAGGGACGCGATGCAATATGTTTCCACGCGGGGGGCTGCGCCCGTTTTGACATTCGAGCAGGCCATGATGACGGGTCTGGCGCGCGATGGTGGGCTGTATCTGCCCGCGACGATTCCGCAGATGTCCAAAGCCGAGATTGCCGCACTGGCTGGGGCCAGCTATGAGGACACGGTCTTTGCCGTTATGCGCCCCTATTTGGGCGACACCTTTTCGGACGCCGAGTTTAAGGCCCTGATTGCAGCGGCCTATGCCGGCTTTGGCCACAGCGCACGCGCGCCGATGGTGCAGCTTGGGGCCAATCATTTCTTGTTGGAATTGTTCCACGGCCCCACGCTGGCGTTCAAAGATTTTGCCATGCAATTAATCGGCCAAATGATGCAGGCGTCTTTGGCCAAATCGGGCCAAAGGGTGACAATTGTTGGCGCCACCTCGGGCGATACGGGTTCGGCGGCGATGGAGGCGTTTCGCGGGCTGGCGAATGTGGATTTGTTCATCCTATACCCGCACGAGCGCGTCTCAGAGGTGCAGCGCCGCCAAATGACCACCCCCAGCGAGGCCAATGTTCACGCGCTGGCCATTGATGGCGATTTTGACGTGGCCCAAGCGCGCGTTAAAGATATGTTCAACGATTTTGCCTTTCGCGATGCGGTGAATCTGGCAGGGGTGAACAGCATCAATTGGGCGCGGGTGCTGGCGCAAGTGGTGTATTATTTCTACGCCGCCGTGGCCCTTGGCGCGCCCAACCGCGCGGTGTCCTTTACGGTGCCGACGGGTAATTTTGGCGATATTTTTGCAGGCTATATCGCGCGGCAGATGGGATTGCCGATTGAAAAACTGGTGATTGCCACCAATCAAAACGACATTCTCGACCGCGCCATTACATCGGGCGGTTATCACGGGACGGGGGTGCGCCCGTCGATCAGCCCGTCGATGGATATTCAGGTCTCGTCGAATTTTGAGCGCGCGCTCTACTATGCCCATGGCGGCGATGGAGCGGCGATTGCCGCGCTGATGGAGACCATGAAAACCAAGGGCGGCTTTGATATTGACCCCAGCGCGCTGGTGCGGCTGCGCGAAAGCTTCGCCTCTGGCGCTTGCAGCGAGGCCGATACTTTGGCCACCATCAAAACCACCTTTGCCACCACGGGCGAAGTGCTATGCCCCCATTCCGCCGTGGGTGTGTTTGTGGCGGCGCGCCATATCAGCCGCGTGCCGATGATTACCTTGGCCACCGCCCATCCCGCCAAGTTTCCCGATGCCGTGGAAAGCGCGATGGGCATCCGCCCCGCCTTGCCCCTTCGCATGGCCGATTTGATGGATCGCCCCGAACGCTTGACCCGTGTGCCAAATGATTTGACCCAGTTGCAATCGCTTATCCGTGAAAGGATCGCCCCTTGATCTTGCCCAATTCCACCCGCCTGACAACATTGCCCAACGGCTTTCGCATTGTCACAGAATCCATGGCTGGGCTGAAATCCGCCTCTGTTGGCATTTGGGTGATGGCGGGCGGACGCCATGAGACGCAGGCGCAAAATGGGATTGCCCATTTTCTAGAACATATGGCCTTTAAGGGAACAACGCGCCGCACCTCGCTGCAAATCGCCGAAGAAATCGAAGATGTGGGCGGCTATATCAATGCCTATACCTCGCGCGAGATGACGGCCTATTATGCGCGCGTCTTGCAGGCCGACGTCGCGCTTGCCTTAGATGTGATTGGCGATATTGTTCTGAATCCCGCCTTTGCGCCCAATGAAATTGACATTGAACGCGGGGTGATTTTGCAAGAAATCGGCCAATCGCTGGACACGCCTGACGACATTATCTTTGATTGGCTGCAAGAGGTGTCTTACGCCGATCAACCTTTTGGCCGCACGATTTTAGGCCCAGAAGAGCGCGTTGCCGCCTTTACCCGCGCGGATTTGCAAGGCTTTGTCGCCGCCCATTATGGCCCCGCGCAAATGATCCTCTCGGCGGCAGGGGCCGTCGATCATGACGAAATTGTCGCCCAAGCCAGCGATCTTTTCGGTCATCTGCCCGCCATTCCCGCCGCTGTCTTTCAACCCGCGCGCTTTACGGGGGCGATGCGGCGCGAAGTGAAAAAGCTGGAACAAGTGCATTTCGCCATGGCTTTTGATGCGCCCTCGTATCGTCACCCTGATGTGCATGCCGCGCAGATTTACGCCACGGTCATGGGCGGGGGAATGTCATCGCGGCTGTTTCAAAAAATCCGCGAAGAGCGCGGCTTGTGCTATTCGATCTTTGCCCAGTCGGGGGCCTATGAGGATGCGGGGCAAATCACCCTTTATGCGGGAACATCGGCAGAGGATATTCATGATTTGATGACTCTGACCGCCGAAGAAATGAAACGCGCCAGCGCCGATATCAGCGCCGCCGAATTGGCCCGCGCGCGCGCGCAAATCAAGGCGGGGATGTTGATGGGGCTGGAAAGCCCCTCGTCGCGGGCAGAGCGCATTGCCCGCTTGCTCGCGATTTATGGGCGCGTGCCGGATATTGACGAATCGGTCGCCAAAATTGACGCCGTGACCTTGCAAGATTTGCACCGCTTTGCGGCGGGAATCACGGAGGCGGGGGCGGCCATGGCCCTGTATGGCCCTGTGTCAAAAGCTCCTGATCTGGATGCCATGCGCGGTAAATTGGCGGCGTGATGTTTCGCCGCCGCCCTGTGATTGACACCGAACGCATGGTGATGCGCCTGCCGCAGCACAGTGATTTTCACGCTTGGGTCAGTGAAAGGCGGCGATCCAGCGCCCATTTGTCCCCCTGGGAGCCGACATGGGCATCCGACCATCTGACGCGCCGTGCCTTCACTGCGCGGGTGTCTTGGGCGGCGCGCGCCGAAGCACAAGGGTCGGCGGTGGCGCTGTTCCTGTTTCGCCGTGACGATTCTGCGCTGCTGGGCGCGATCACGCTGGACAACATTCGCCGTGGCCCCGCGCAAGCAGGCACCATCGGCTATTGGATTGGCGCGGGTTTTGCCCGCCAAGGCTATATGCGCGAAGCGGTGCTGGCCGTCACCCATTACGCCTTTACTCAATTGGACCTTTCGCGCCTTGAAAGCGCCTGCTTGCCCGAAAACGCCGCCTCGCGCGGGGTTTTGGAAAAATGCGGCTTTAAATATGAAGGTGTGGCGCAATCTTATTTGCAAATTGACGGGCGTTGGCGAAACCATGTGCTATACGCAAACTTGCGCGGAGATCGGCGTGGGCGCACGGATGTAGGCTAATACCTGCGGCGGCGCGTCTGGGGCTCTGCGCGGGAGAGATTTATGAAAGATGTCAACATTCTATTGCTGCGCGGTGTCAACCTTGGCGGCGCAAATCGCTTGCCCATGCCCGAGCTGCGCCAATATCTGAGCGAATTGGGCTGCACCGATGTGCAAACCT
>CAXNIF010000018.1:0-10952 GCA_964202345.1 Cypionkella sp. | reverse complement strand
TGATACCGCTTTTGCTGCGGTATGCCATAGGACTTTCCGTTTGGATAGGTCTTTCAGCCTAAAGATGAGTTAAAGGGTTTGGCCCAAGTTCTGATCGCTCGCCAAGTGGATCATTTGGCCGAAAAGGGGCGATTCGTTGTGTTTCTTGGGCCACACGCGCGGCAAAGCCTTGCCATAATTTGGCGCGCGCGCTGCGGTCGGCACGGCCCCAGATGCCGCCTGATTGCCACCAATAGCCCTGAGGCAGAAATTGCATCCGGTGGCGCCAAATCGTTGGTGACATGCAGATCACCGTGACAAGTTTTCCCTGCGCCAGCGCAGATTGCGCGGCGCGGTGCAGCGCCTTATTCGAAAAGAATCGCCCAGCGATCACCAAGCTTTCACGCGGGCCCGCGCCCTCTAGGGGGTGGAATGCGCCATTATCGCCCCCAAATGGCCGATTATCCCCAAAGGGGCGCGCCAGCCCGTCCTGCCAACCTTGCTCTAATGTTTGGCACAGATCATTGGCTTTGGACCGATCTATTTTGCCCGCGCGGTGCAGCGCGGCAACGCGTGCCATTTGGTGATCGAAAAGACGCGCGCGCGCTTTGCTATCCACAGCGCCTATGTGCTTTCGCAAGAAAACCGCCGTGCTCGCCGCAATATCATATAGGCTGCTGGGCACACGCGCGGCGCTGCGCCTTGCGCTGGCCATATAGCCATGATGCACTTGGGCCCAAGGCACAATCGCCGTTGTGCCCAGCATTGCGAGACGCAAGTTCACATCCGCCTCGTCTAGAAAAAAGGCAAAGGCGGGATCAAAGCCGCCAATGCCGCGCAGTGCATCCAGACGAAAGGCACAATTGGTGCCTTGAGTTTTTACCGCCAAAGTGGCGTCGCCGTCATGCAAGCTGAGCAAGTCTGGCACATCTAAGGGATGATCTTGGCCAAAACTGTCAACAAGGCTCGCGCGCCATTGATAGGAAATCCCGTTGCGCCCGCGCACAAAGCCAGTTGCCGCCACCACGACTGGGTTTTCAAAAGCCGCGATCAGACTTGCGGCCCAATTTGGTTCGGCCACGGCATCATCATCGATAAAAAGGGCAATATCACCCGCTGCTTGCGCCAGACCCATATTTCGCGCGGCGCTGATATTGGCGGCGTCAAAGGCGATGACCTTTAAATCCCGCTGCCCGACCAGCCCCGCGCAAGCTTGGGGATCTGCAACAACGATCACTTCGATATGCCGATAGCTTTGCTGACGCAGCGCGGTGATACAGCGCGCAACTGCGCCGGGCCGATGGCGCGAGACGATAATGACGGACCCTTTCAGCGGCGCGGTCTTTGGCAAAATAGGGATCGGGCGTGTCATCGTCTATTTGTGCAAGACAACGCCCGGCGCATAGCCGATAAAAAACGGATTCTCCCAGTTATCTTTGCCATAGTCCAAGGTCTCATGGGTATCAAAACGCACCATGCGCCCACCTGCCCCGCGCAAGACAGCATCCCCCGCGGCTGTATCCCATTCCATCGTGCGGCCAAGTCGCGGGTATAGGTCAGCCTCGCCCGTGGCGATCAAGCATAGCTTGAGCGAGCTGCCCGCCGATGTCATGTCTTGCACCTTATATTTGGCAATATAGTCATCCGTTGCGACATCGCGGTGCGACTTACTGGCCACCACCCGCAGCGCGGCATTATCGGGGGTGGCCTTCACCGAAATGGGGCGCGTCTGGCCAATATCTTGCACGCGATGAGGCCCCATTTCCTCGACCGAAACGCCCGCCGCATTGGTATAGAACAGCCGCGCCTTGGCCGGGGCATATACGATGCCTCGAATCGGCACGCCATTTGCAACATAGGCAATATTCACCGTAAAATCGCCGCGCCGCTGGATAAACTCTTTGGTGCCATCTAGCGGGTCAACGATCAAAAAGGTTTTGGCGCGCAAAGCGTGGCTTTCGGACTCTTCTTCGGTGATCAGTGGCACATCGGGAAAGGCTGCGCGCAGACCCTCGGCGATCAAGCGGTTGGCCGCCTCATCCGCCTGTGTGACGGGGCTGGCATCAGATTTGGTTCGGATGTCGAAATCTGGGCCGTCATAGACTTGCATGATTTGCGCCCCAGCCTGCAGCGCCAAGCTGCGCATTTCATGTTCCAGCTTTAAGAAATCCATGGCGATAACCCTATTCTCGCGCGGGCCCAAAAGGGCGCTGTGTTGATAAATGATTTTTTTGCACTTATCATGCTAGAGATTAGAAACAACCAAATTTCCATCTCGCAGTTTCAGCAAAAAGCAGCGCCAACATGTTTCGCGTAAGTCACAGTCAATCCTCTTTTGCCATCGCTGGCCGGCTTCTGGCGCTGATCTTTCACGCCGCTGTCCGACATGTGCGCAAAAGCCATGGCAATGCTGTGGTGGGCTTGTTGATGGCGATCGTTCAGTCTTCGCTGTTTTTGGTCATCATGGTTTTCATG
The DNA here is from genome assembly GCA_964202345.1 of Cypionkella sp. Classification (GTDB taxonomy): domain Bacteria; phylum Pseudomonadota; class Alphaproteobacteria; order Rhodobacterales; family Rhodobacteraceae; genus Cypionkella. Next base: position 8,498 of record CAXNIF010000018.1, on the reverse strand, counting down.
ATGGACCTTTTGGGCATGCGCCGTATGGCCGTGCGCGGCGATTTTGTGCTGTATATGATGACAGGCGTCTTTAACTTCATGGCCTATTCCCAAACTTTGGGGGCGGTTGCCGGATCAGACGGGCCAACCTCTGCGATGATGAAGCATTCGCCGATGAATGCTTTGGTGGCGATAGGCTCTGCTGCATTGGGCACGCTCTACATTCAACTTTTGTCTGCCCTGACAATTTTATTCGTCTATCACACATTATGGACGCCGATCACCATTCACGAACCCCAATATGTTGCGGGGACGTTCTTTTTGTCATGGTTTGCAGGCATCGGCACTGGGATGATTTTCAAAGCCGCCACGCCTTGGCAGCCTGAATTGATTGGCACTTTGACCAAAGTTTATCAGCGGCTCAATATGCTGTTTTCTGGCAAAATGCTGCTGGCCAACGCAACCCCAGGCTATATCTTGTCGCTTTACTCGTGGAATCCGCTGTTTCACACCATCGATCAGATGCGCGGCTTTACCTTTGAAAACTATCACCCGCATTATTCGTCAATCACCTATCCAATTTACATTACAGCAATTTTGGTGATGCTTGGTCTGCTTGGCGAGAATTTTTCAAACCGTCATATCTCGCTGAGCTGGGGCGCAAGGCGATAGGTGAACTCAGGCTGGGCCGCGGCGCCCTATGCGCAACTGGTGCGCAAGCAGATTGCAATTTTATCTGTATTTCCGCAGCAAGAGATGAAAATCTATCCCACCGCCCGCTTGCAGCCACGGGCACCGCTGCCTATATAACGGGCAAGCTGGCACCTGAGCCAACTGAAATTGGGATCGGGCCGAAATGCCTTCGGGGTTTGGGCCTAAATCATCGCCACACGAAAGGATATATCATGGCTAAAGTCATTGGAATTGACCTTGGGACAACCAATTCTTGCGTTGCCATCATGGATGGATCGCAACCCCGTATCATCGAAAACGCAGAAGGCGCGCGCACCACACCTTCGATTGTCGCCTATACCGACAATGAGCGGCTGGTCGGCCAAGCCGCCAAGCGTCAAGCTGTCACCAATGCCAGCAACACAATTTTCGCGGTCAAACGCCTGATTGGCCGCCGTCATGACGACCCTGTCATCGTCAAAGACCAAAAGAACATGCCCTATAAGGTGGTCAATGGCGGTAATGGCGATGCTTGGGTTGAAGTGCGCGGTGAGAAATTTTCACCCGCCCAAGTGTCGGCCGTCATCTTGCAAAAAATGAAAGAAACCGCCGAGGCTTATTTGGGCGAAACCGTCACCCAAGCCGTGATTACCGTGCCGGCCTATTTTAACGATGCCCAACGCCAAGCCACCAAAGACGCAGGCAAAATTGCCGGTCTTGAGGTGCTGCGCATCATCAACGAGCCCACCGCCGCCGCGCTGGCCTATGGTCTTGACCGCAAGGAATCCAAAACCATCGCCGTCTATGACCTTGGCGGCGGCACGTTTGATATCACCATTTTGGAAATCGACGATGGCCTGTTCGAGGTCAAATCCACCAATGGCGACACTTTCCTTGGCGGCGAAGATTTCGATATGCGCATTGTCAATTTCTTGGTCGATGAATTCAAAAAAGACAATGGCGTTGATTTGTCCTTGGACAAAATGGCACTGCAGCGCCTGAAAGAAGCCGCTGAAAAGGCCAAGATCGAGCTGTCCTCGGCCACGCAAACGGAAATCAACCAACCCTTCATCTCGATGGACAAGAACTCGGGCCAGCCACTGCACTTGGTGGTCAAGCTGACGCGCGCCAAGCTGGAATCTTTGGTGGATGATCTGATCAAAAAGTCGATCAAACCTTGCAAAGACGCGCTGAAAGATGCGGGCCTGTCGATGTCGGACATCGACGAAGTGGTGCTGGTGGGCGGCATGACACGCATGCCGCGCGTGATCGAAGAAGTGACCAAACTGTTTGGCAAAGAGCCCCACAAAGGCGTGAATCCTGATGAGGTGGTCGCCGCTGGTGCGGCCATTCAAGCGGGCGTTTTGCAGGGCGATGTCAAAGATGTTGTGCTGCTGGATGTCACCCCGCTGAGCCTGGGGATTGAAACTTTGGGCGGCGTCTTTACCCGCCTGATCGACCGCAACACAACAATCCCCACCAAAAAATCGCAGGTCTTTTCGACGGCTGAAGACAATCAAAACGCCGTGACGATCCGCGTCTTCCAAGGCGAACGGGAAATGGCCGCTGACAACAAAATGCTGGGCCAATTCAATCTGGAAAATATCCCCCCTGCCCCGCGCGGCATGCCCCAAATCGAGGTCACCTTTGACATCGATGCGAACGGCATTGTTTCGGTAAAGGCAAAAGACAAGGGAACCAACAAAGAACAGGCAATCACAATTCAGGCGTCGGGTGGTCTGTCGGACGAAGATATCGAAAAGATGGTCAAAGATGCCGAAGCCAACGCCGAAGCAGACCGCGAGCGCCGCGAATTGGTCGAGGCCAAGAACCAAGGCGAAAGCCTGCTCCACTCGACCAAAAAATCGTTGTCCGAGCATTCCGACAAGGTGGATCCTTCCACTGTCGAAGTGATCGAATTGGCGATGTCCGCCCTAGAAGACACCCTTGCCACGGATGATGTGGGCAAAATCAAGGGGGGGATCCAGAACCTGACCGAAGCTGCCATGAAATTGGGCGAGGCCATCTATAAGGCCACGGCCGATCAAGACAGCGGCGAGGATGAGGATCGCGCGCGCGATGTGGACGAAGACATCATTGACGCTGATTTCGAAGACCTTGGGAACAACAAGCGGAAGTAAACTGCATAGATCGGTGTTTGGGCGGCCCTAAAGCAGGGTCGCCCTTAGCCGTTCTAGGAAAAGGAGTTTTCCCATGGCAAAGCGTGATTATTACGACGTGCTGGGCGCGTCCAAAGGGGCGTCTGCGGAAGAGCTGAAAAAGGCCTACCGAACCAAAGCCAAAGAGCTGCACCCCGACCGCAATTCAGACAATCCCAACGCCGAGGCCCAGTTCAAAGAAATCAATGAAGCCTATGACGTTCTGAAAGACCCCGATAAAAAAGCAGCCTATGACCGCTATGGCCACGCTGCATTCGAGGGGGGCATGGGCGGTGGCCGCGGGCCTGGCGGCGGCAATGGTGATTTTGCCTCTGCCTTCTCGGATGTCTTTGAAGATTTATTTGGCGATTTTATGGGCGGCGGGCGCGGGGGCGGCGCGGGGGCGCGTTCGCGGGCGCAGCGCGGCTCTGATCTGCGCTACAATTTGCGCGTCTCGCTCGAAGAGGCCTATTCTGGCCTGCACAAAACCATTTCCGTCCCAACCGCCGTGGCCTGCGATACCTGCCGTGGCACGGGGGCCGAGGGGGGCTCTGAACCCGTCAATTGCCCCACCTGCGGCGGAATCGGCAAGGTGCGCGCGCAGCAGGGCTTTTTCACTGTCGAACGCACCTGCCCCACCTGTGTAGGGGCGGGCCAAATTGTAAAAAACCCATGCCGTTCTTGCGCTGGGCAAGGCCGCGTTCAAAAAGAACGCGCGCTTGCGGTCAATATCCCCGCGGGCGTGGAAACGGGCACCCGCATACGCCTGGCCGGCGAGGGCGAAGCGGGCATGCGCGGCGGCCCCACGGGGGATTTGTATATCTTTATCGAAGTCAAGGATCACAGCATCTTTCAGCGCGATTCCGTGCATCTGTTCTGCCGCGTTCCCATTTCAATTGCGACGGCGGCCCTTGGCGGAGAAGTTGAAGTGCCCACCATCGACGGGGGCAAATCGCGGGTCAAGGTCACGGCGGGCAGCCAAACGGGCCGCCAATTGCGCCTGCGCGGTAAGGGCATGCCTGCGCTTCGGGGCGGCGGATCGGGCGATATGGTGATTGAATTGGCCGTTGAAACCCCCGTCAACCTAACGCCGCGCCAACGCGAAATATTGCAGGAATTTGACGCGCTTGCCCAAGACAATAATCCCGAAGGCAGCAGCTTTTTCTCTAAGGTCAAGGGTTTTTGGGACGGAATGAAACCTTAAACTTTGCAATTTCAGTTGAAATTTTGTTGATCCATCCGCAGGTTTCTTAACCGATATTTTACCAATATTGGGCCAAGCTTGGTCTTATGACACAGCTTGGCTTTCACGATGGTGCGCTTGGCCTCTTCGCAGATGACAGCGACGAGGCAGAAGGCGTGGCCCTGCCCACAGGCGGGCGGTTGCCGTCCTATATCGGGGACCACCGCAAGCGGCTGCGCGCCCGCTTTATCGACGCGGGGGGCCAAGCCTTGCCTGATTATGAAATGCTGGAATTGGTGCTTTTTCGCGCCATTGCGCGCCAAGATGTCAAACCACTGGCGCGCCTGTTGCTGGACAGCTTTGGCGATTTTGGGCGTGTAATTTCGGCCAGCCCCGCGCGGCTAAAGCTGGTCAAGGGTGTCGGCGATGCCGTGGTGCTTGAGTTGAAAATAGTCGAAGCGGCGGCCCAGCGTCTGATGCGCGCGCGGGTGATGAACCGCCCCGTGCTCACCTCGTGGTCGGCCCTGCTGGATTACTGCCACACCGCGCTGGCGCACCGCGAAACCGAATGCTTTCGCGTCCTATATCTGGATCGAAAGAATGTGCTGATCGCCGATGAGGAACAGGCCAAGGGCACTGTGGATCACGTCCCCGTTTACCCACGCGAAGTGGTCAAGCGCGCCCTTGAACTGAACGCCTCGGCGTTGATTTTGGTGCATAACCATCCTTCAGGCGACCCAACCCCGTCTGAGGCAGACATAAGCATGACGCATTCTGTGAATGAGGCGGCCCAAGTTCTGGGACTAACGCTGCATGATCACCTCATCATTGGCAAATCGCGCGAGCTAAGCTTTCGCGCGGCAGGCTATCTTTAAGCGGCCGCCAAAGATCGTTAGCCTTTGGTCTTTTTGGGCATGTCTTGCTTGGCCTTGCGGCGCAAAGGCGCATTTTCGGCCAAATCGGCATTGCGCAACAGTCGTGCCGCTTGTCCAATACCCACAAGTTCTGGATCAGGCTTCAGCAAAGTCGCATCCGGATGGCTGGGCTTGGTGAAAAACCAAGACGGGTAGCGATTGTAACTTTCGTTCAGCGTTCCATCCGTCACGTTCAGCGGCACATTCAACTGCCGCACCAGATGATTCACCCCCCAAACCACCAAGGGCCATTTTTCGGGCGCATAATCATCGCCCGCCATAATGCCCCCCACGCGCAGTTTGCGATACCAATCAATCATCGTGCGCCCACCCTCTTCGCCTGTATGGGCATATCCATCGACATAGATAAAATCAAAATAGCCGTCCGGAAAAAGATCGACCGCCTCGGCAAAGGTCATCCGCAGCAAGGTGAAAGGCTGGTCAATCCCAACATTCAAAAGCGCCTGCTTATATTGTTTTGTGTCATGCCCATCTTCATAGACATCCACGCCCCAAAAGCGTTCAAATCGGCCAGAGGCCACCATCCGCGCCGAAAATGACCCCGCCGCCACGCCCAGTTCAATGCCGCGATTTTTTTGCCCGGCCAAGGCGTCGATGACGTTCCAGCGATAACTGCCGGGCACGACGGTGACGTCAACTCTTGGGATATCACTCAGATCAAAAAGATAATTTATGTCAACCATCAGAAGCCTCTTTTTGACCATCTTCGCGTGTGGGCAGCAGCCATAGTTCTACCCTACGGTTTAGTTTCGCGCCAGTGGGGGTTTTGTCACAGGCCAAGGGCATGGCGGCACCAAAGCCGTCAACGCGGGGCCATTGTTCGGCTGCAATATCGGGGGCCAGCGCCTTTAGGGCGGCCAGAACGCTTTCCGCTTGAGTGATCGAGCGGATATATTCGCCTTCGACACTGCCCGTTTCCACCGAAAATCCAACCAAAATCATGCGCGCGCCGTCCATCTGCCCCGAAGCGATGCGCTGGCTTAACTCTGCCAGATGGGATTGCGATTCGGGGTCCAGACGATTGCTCTCCTCTTGAAAACGAAAGCTAAAGGACGTTCGTTGCGCCGTTTCCATGACCTGCGCCAGACGCTGCAAACGGGCCAGTTCCTCTGCGCCCGCTGCCGTCTTGACCGCATTGATCAGGCGCTGGCCGTCTTGCGCCAAGGGCCTTGTTTGCAAGCTGCGGGCCACAAACCCGCGATCAGCCATCGCATTTTGCGCTGCGGGAAGCGCCAGAAATGCCAAAAACTCTGCGGTCATCACGGGCAGGCGCCGGGGCGGGGTCAACATATAAATGGGCCATGCCAAGGGATAGTCTTGCGCCATAACGGCCAAGGGGCTGGGGTCAAGCACGAATCCACAGCTATCTTGCAGATCCAAGGCGCGCGCGGCCCCTATGTTGGCGCGCCCAATGACCGCCAAGGCCCAAGGGTCACGCGCCACCGCTGTTGCCAAATCAGCCATGTCGGCATGGCGTTGCGCGGGGGCCATGTCTTCCCCCAGTCTGGCACCCAAGGCGCTGGACAGATCGCTGATTTCAGATGTGCCATGCAAAACCAAAGGCATATCTGGGCCACCCAAATCCTGCCAATTTTCAATCTTGCCCGATAAGGCGGCGGCAAGATTGGCAGTTGTGATGCGCGTGACGGGATTTTCGGGGGCAACAATTGGCACCAAAGCATCCAGCGCCAGAACTTGCGATAACATGTCATCGGGGACAAATCGGGCGATAACCAAGTCGGCGCGCTGCTCGCTTAGGGCGATGCTGGCCATTTGCGGCGCGGCGGGGGTAAAGTAAAATTCGGCCAAGACCGTCTCACTGCCCTTTTGCAGCAATTGCGTTGGGCCATGGTCGCGGCCGGGCAGGCGCAGATCAAATCCGCGACTTTGCGCAAATGTTTCAATCAGGCTGGGCAGCAAGACTTCGCCAGCCTCTTTATCACCCATCAGTCGGATCACCGCCTTTGGCGCCAGCAAATCAGGACAGGCGGGCCCCTCACAAAGCACGGAATCAGCGGCAATCGTCAGTGGCCCATAGGCGCTGGAAATGCGAAAATACAGCCCGTCATAGCTGTTAAGCGTGCCCGAAATGGCGAGCGCACCATTGCGCGACGTAAGAGTCACATCTTGGGCCAGCGCCGCTTGCGCCGATGCAACGGCCAAGCCAAGCAATGCGCCCCATAACATCGTAAACTGCGCAGAAATAATGCGCAAAGCTGTAAAAATTGCCAAATCTATGTCCCGCGTCAAATGCCGCTGTCACGCTATCAATCACAACTTTCGCGCCAAAGCCAGAGACCATAAAGCGCCCCGTATTCTGCGCCGCGTATTCTGCGCCGCGTCCATTTACCCCCAGCCGTAAGAGGTAAAAAAGGCAGGCGGCCCAAAGGCCGCCTTTGCACGCTGTTTTGATCGGCCCTGTTTTGATCGGCCTTGTGGGGATAGGCCCCCGCCCGCCTACAGCGCCCCGTGGCAGTGCTTGAACTTTTTGCCCGACCCGCAAGGGCAAGGGTCCATGCGCCCTGGGTTGCCCCAAGTGTTGGGATCGGCCGCATCAAACCCCGCCAAAGCGGCCACGCCCGCAGGCAGTGCTGCCGCCACGCCTTGCGCATTTGCCTTGGCCGCTTCAGCTTGCTGGGCCAAAACTTGCCGCGCCAAGACCTGCTGCTCTTCGGCAGAGATCATCCGCACCAAGGACAGTTTTTGCGTCACTTCAATGCGCAGGCTATTGAGCATGGACTCGAACATGCCAAAGGATTCGGTTTTATACTCATTCAACGGATCGCGCTGGGCATAGCCCCGAAATCCGATAATCGAACGCAAATGTTCCAGTCGCAGCAAATGTTCGCGCCATTTGCCGTCGATGGTTTGTAGCAAGACCTGCTTTTCAATGCTGCGCATCACCTCAGGGCCAAAAACTTCCAGCTTTTTTGCCATCATCGCATCAGCCGCCGCGATCACCCTTTCTTGGATTGCGGACTGATCCACGCCCTCTTCTGCCACCCATGCGGGCAGGGGCAAATCCAAGTTCAATTTGTCGCGCAGCTCGCCTTGTAGGCCCAAAGCATCCCATTGGTCGGGATAGGATTTGGGCGGCATAAAGGTTGCAAGCAAATCTTCAATGGCTTGGTGGCGCATATCTTGGACAACATCGCCCAAATCCTGCGATTGCATGACTTCAAGGCGCTGCCCAAAGATAGCTTTGCGCTGGTCGTTCATCACATCGTCAAACTTCAACAATTGCTTGCGGATGTCAAAGTTGCGCCCCTCAACCTTGGCCTGGGCGCGTTCTAGTGATTTATTCACCCAAGGGTGAATGATCGCTTCGCCTTCCTTCATGCCAAGACGCGTCAGCATGGAATCCAACCGTTCACTGCCGAAAATACGCATCAGATCGTCTTCTAGCGACAAAAAGAAAACCGAAGCGCCAGGGTCGCCCTGACGGCCAGATCGGCCGCGCAATTGGTTGTCAATGCGGCGCGATTCATGACGCTCGGTGCCCAAAACGAACAGCCCGCCCGCCGCCAAAACGCGGGCCTTTTCTTCGGCATGTTCGGCTTCGATTTTGGC
>CAXNIF010000017.1:0-11226 GCA_964202345.1 Cypionkella sp. | reverse complement strand
CCGCCCGCGCCGCGCCCGATGCGGCGCAACGCGATGGCCGCACAATGACGCAGGCCGCCATCGCCCCCGCTGATTTGGACGCCTGCCGCACGGCCATTCGCACGGGCAGTTATTCGTTTCATGCGGCCTCGCGCCTGTTGCCCGCGCGGGTGCGCGAGCCTTCGCTGGCGCTATATGCCTTTTGCCGTTTGGCCGATGATGCCGTGGACGAAAGCGGCGACCAAGTTGGCGCGGTGCTGTCGTTGCGCGATCGGCTTGATTTGGTCTATGCGGGACGGCCGCGCAACACGGCGGCAGATCGCGCCTTTGCCGCCGTTGTCTGCGCCCATGAGATGCCGCGCGCCTTGCCCGATGCGCTGCTGGAAGGCTTTGCTTGGGATGCGGCAGAGCGGCGCTATGAAAGTTTCGACGCGCTATGCGGCTATGGCGCGCGGGTGGCCAGTTCGGTGGGCGCGATGATGTGCGTGCTGATGGGCGCGCGCCAAGCGGATGCGCTGGCGCGGGCCTGCGATTTGGGCTTGGCGATGCAATTGACCAATATTGCCCGCGATATTGGCACCGATGCGCGCATGGGCCGCTGCTATTTGCCGCAAGATTGGCTGCATGAGGCCAAGCTCAAGCCGCAAGATATCGCGCGCGCCGCGAAACATCCGCACCTGCCGGCGGATCCGCGTATTGCGGCCTTGACGCGCCGTTTGCTCGATCATGCGCAGGTTTTGTATCACCGCGCCGAAGCGGGTATTCCTGCGCTGCCTTTGACGGCGCGGCCTGCCATCTTTGCCGCGCGGCATATTTATGCAGGAATCGGCCAGGTCATGGCGCGGCAGGGTTATCAGGGGCTGCACCAGCGCGCCCATACCAGCGCCCAGGCGAAGCTGGGCTATCTGGCCATGTCGGGCTTGCGCGCTGCCTTGACCACGGTTTTGCCCGCACCCGCGCGCCTGCACGCGCGCGCCCATCCGCAATGTGCCTTTTTGGTGGATGCCGCCGCCCAAGCCGCCGCTGTGCCCAGCCGCTCGGACACGCTTTTCGCGGTTTTGGCCCAGCTTGAGGCGAAAGATCGCGGATTGCCTCTTGGCAGGGACGGGCGCTGCGCCTAGCTGTCACTCAAGTGAGGAGGCGATATGTCCATTTTGTTGTTTTTGCTGTTTTTGATGGCGGCGGCGGCTGCCGCCTCGACGGGGGCGCTGTTTCCCACGGGGGCGTGGTATCAATCCTTGCGTAAACCGCGCTGGGTGCCGCCAAATTGGGCTTTTCCCGTGGTGTGGACAGTGCTTTACATCTTGATGTCTTGGGCCGCGATGCGCGTGGGGATGTCGGATGCCGGCGGCACGATGATTGCGCTGGCTTTAGCGCTTTGGGCGCTGCAAATCGCGCTGAATGCCATTTGGACCCCCGTATTCTTTGGGCTTCGCCGCATGCGGGCCGCGTTGGTGATTATGGCGGGCCTCTGGACGGCTGTTGTGTCTACTGCCGCGATCTTTTACACCATCGACCCCGTGGCCGGTTTTATGCTGGCGCCTTATGTTCTTTGGGTGTCGATTGCCTTTGCGCTCAATGGCGCCGTTTTGCGGCTGAACAGCGAGCAGCTGACTTAGGGTTAGGACCCGTAACCAACACCCTAAAAGGCACGCGATCAGGAGGCGACCGCGCGCTTTGTCTCTTTGGTTTGGATATGTCCCTGTTGCGCCTGTTTTTGCGGAATCTTGAACGAAGACATATTGCCGCGCAATTCGTGGACGCGTTGGCGCAGCGCGGAAGAGGCCGTCAGGCTTTCGCTGCTTAGGTCGGCGTTCGAACGGGTTGCAACGGTTAGATCAGCGATGGCCTCTTGCACCGTAACAACCGAGGTGGACTGTTTTTCGATCTTTTTGGCGATTTCCGAAATTTGAGATTCGACATCCGTCACAAGGCTGACACTTTCGGCCAAAGCTTGGCTGCTTTGCATGACTGTTTTCACCCCGTTTTGGGTAAAGTTTTTCGCCGACTCTAGAATTTGCCGTATGGTTTCCGCAAGGCTTGTGGTGGATTGGGCAAGGCTGCGAACTTCGCCCGCCACCACGGCGAAGCCACGGCCCGCTTCGCCTGCGCGCGCCGCCTCGATGCTGGCATTTAGGGACAAAAGGCTCGTCTGGGAAGAAATGTCGTTAATCTTATCCAGCGCGGCATTGATATCTTTAAATGCCTCTGCAATGTCGGTCATGAAGGTTTCGGTTTCGGCCATGCTGCTTTGCGAGGTGCGAATCCTCTCGCTCGCGGCGCTTGCTTGTTTGGTCACTGCTTTGGCCCCAGTGTTGGTTTCCAGCAAAACCTGAGCAAAGCTGGCGACGATAGAATCCACTGTGTTTAGGGCGCTGGTCTGCTCTTGGCTGCGGGTGGCCAATTGCACAGCGCCCGTGGCCAAACTATCAATTTTGACGCTGATATCTTGCACCGTCGCGTCGATATCACTGACGGTTTCCGAAAGAATATTGACGGCGGTATTATAGTCATCGCGGGCCGATTTTATCTTTTCGGGAACGTCGATGCCGATTTGGTGCCGCAAATCTTTGGTGGCAAGCGCGCGCAGGGCAGTGGAAAGTTCGTTTTGCGCAAGTTCATCTTCTTCCGCCGCGCGCACAAAGAATTCGTTCATCGCAACGGCGGCGTCTTGGAATGTCGATTGAACCCAAGAGCAGGCCAGCTTTGCCACTTTTGCCCTGTCATTGACCAAGCTTTTGGGCGCATGCGTGACAATGGCCTGAACAGTCTCCCCCGCATAGATGCCATACCCCATCAGGTAGGCGGCAAAGTTCACCTGGGCCGAAATGTTTCGTGCGATGACTTTTTGCTCGTCGAAATACGCTTTGTCGAAGCGGCCAATGGCAATAGCATCAAATTTGCGCTTCTCGATTGCGTATAGATCATCTGGCAGATCGCTCATCACCATGCCAACGGAGCGGTAGGCTTGAAAAAGTGCCGATTTTAGATGCGGCAGGCCGACACTATGAACCAGTTGGCCTATTTCCACCTTATCTTGTGGCCATTGAATGATGACTTCTTGAATATCGACTGCCATGCCCTAACCCTTTCGATGGCAAAAGATTTGCCCTTGTATTGGGAAATATAGCGGCAATTGATTTATATCAGGTTACCGAAGTCGAGGCTGATGCTGGGTAATTCATCTTGCCCCTAAGGCCAGCGCGCCCGCCGAGGAACGCGACATGCCACCATCGCTTGGATCAGCCGATTGTCATATCGGCGTAGGTCAAGGGTTTCGTGCATTCCTGTCACCCTCTCGCCGCCTAAGGTCGTATCCATCATGCTGCGGGCATAGAAGGGGGCCTCCAGCAGGGCCTTTCGTTGCGCGGCACTTGTCCCGGCGTCTGCGCGTGTATGCCGCGCGAGCCCCCATGCTGTGCGGGGCAGCGGGGCCTTTGGGGGCGGGGTGACGGGGATGGCGCGGCCCCAAGGGTCAAAATCGATCCCTAATTCCAACATTGATCCATCGCGGCGCTGTGCATCATAGTAAACCGACGCCCCCGATTGGCGCGGGTATCGGCCCCAAGTCCAATGGGTGAAATCATTCTCCAAAGGCGCTGCGCCGAAATTGGCATCAAAATAGCCATGGCCCGACCATTGATGCGCGGGCGAGAGGTCAACTTCTATCCGGCCAATCGGGGCAAAAGGCCGCCAGACATGCCGCCCATCTGGCGTTAGGTTTGCCTGAACCTCGGTGATGGCGCTGGGGGTAAAGCGAATTTGTCCCCGCACCCGCCCCACGCGCGGAAGGGCTGAAACTTCGGAGATATCCATCACCAAAGTTCCCTTGTCCCATGTCACACTGGACGGGCCAATTTGCAGCCGATCTCGACTTTGTCGCAGCGCCGATGTGCCGCGATCGGTCATCGTAAAGCGCGGGCTGGGGCCATAGGTCGCGACATTCAAGCAAACATGGTTGGTGGGAGTCCCGCGGCCCGACCAAGCGTACCAAGGCGAAAAGACGGTGCCAATAAAGGCGATCAGCGAAACACCGCTTTTTCCGTCATCGGCTAGGCCGTCGATATACCACCACGCATATCCCCCGCTGGGGGGGAGCAGATCAAAGTTGGGGCGTTCAAGATCGCTTCGGCCGCGTGCTGGCCCGACAATGCTGCCATCGGCAGGCCCGGCCCCGGATGGGCGCCCCCTCCCGCCAGAAAAAGCCCTTTGATCCGCGTTTGCGCCCCCGGTCGCAGCATCGGGGCCATCAACGACTGCGGCGAGCGGCCGTAAATCGCCCCCTGACTGGCGGGAAACAGTTGGGACAGCAGATGTGGCGTGGTCAGTGCCGCTGGGCTGGGAATCGGTTGAAACCCGAGGTGAAACTTTGACAGTTGGGATATCATCTTGCTTGTGCATAAATGGGCCTTATCTGACAAGTTAGAGGGGCGTGCGGGCAAGGCTGCGGCATTCATGATGATTTCAAAACGCTCCTGCCCGCTGGGGGGCTGTGCCGTGCTGCGATCCTGGGCGCAAATGTATAAGGTCGGATCTTGTGCGATCTCGCCGCGTGAAATGGGGCCAAACTCCAGTGACGGGTCGCGCCCAAAAAAGACATTGTGATGGGCCAGTTCGGGTGCCCTTGGGGTAAGTTGCGCGGCAAAAGCACAGACATAAGCGGAAAGGCTGCGCGGTTGGCTGGCTGCGCGCCCAAGGGCCGGGCGCATGTCTTGGCCCAGCAAACCCGTGGTCAGGGCGGCAGGATCACCGTTGAACACCACATTTTCCGCTTGAAATTGGGTTCCATCCTCTAGAACGACACCGGTGACGCGGCCATTTTGCTGTGAAATGCTGCGCACATGGGCATTGCAGCGAAACTGCACCCCAAGGCGAAGGGCAAAGCGTTCCAACCCGCTCGCCAAGGCGGCCATGCCGCCTTGCACCGCCCAAACGCCGCCCGCCTCGGCCTGCCAAATCAGCGCCAAAACGGCGGGTGATTTATTTGGCGCACCGCCCACATAGGTGCTGTAACGCCCGAAAAGTTGAACCAACCGCGAATCACTAAAGCACCCGCGCAACCATCGATCCAGCGAGACATTGGGCAAAAGTGCAGGCCAAATGGCTGGACGTTGCAGCGCGGCCAGTGCGATTTTGCCCATCATCGGCTTGCGCGCCTGCATCATGGGCGCGTTAAAAGCGTCATAGATTTCTCGCGTGAGGCGATCAAATTTCAGATATTCCTTGGCCGCAGCGGCCCCTGCAAAGCGCCCGATGGCCTGTTCATTGGCGCCCTGATCCGAGAATAAATCCAGAATCTTGCCATCTTGCCAGAAATGCCGTGCGATCAGGGGTTGGGCAATCAGGGTAACATAATCGGCCAATCGTCCACCCGCGCGGGCGAAAACGGTTTCGAATACATGCTTTAATGTCAAAACGGTCGGGCCCGTATCCACTGGCCCTGCGGAAGAGGGCAGGCTGCGTATTTTTCCACCAATGCTGGGTGCGCGTTCCAGCACCAGCACCTGTTGGCCGGCCCCCGCCAAAGCAATCGCGGCAGATAATCCGCCGATACCTGCCCCGATAATGATTGTTGTGGCTTTGTCCAATTTTTGCCTTTCCATCTTCATCGGATTGTTGACTTGATGGCGCAATATGTCCAGTATGATTTACAATAGCTGTCATTTTTATTTGACAGTATTGCGCCACAGCCTCGGATCATCGGGGCAAAGCCCGCGAAAAGGGGTCTTGAGATGTCATTCTCAACGCGTTTGGATGCAGCGACAGCGGCGGTGATGTCGCGCGCCATGGCCGGCGGGCCGTCACAATTGGCCCGCGCTTTGCTGTATTCGGTAACTCCGGGGGGCGCGCGCATTCGGCCCACGATTTTGCTGTCCGTGGCCACCGCTTGCGGCGATGATCGCCCTGCCTTGTCCGATGCCGCCGCCGTGGCGCTAGAGTTGATCCACTGCGCCAGCCTTGTGCATGACGATTTGCCCTGCTTTGACGATGCCGATACGCGGCGCGGTAAACCTTCGGTGCATAAGGCCTTTTCGCAGCCGCTGGCGGTTTTGGCGGGGGATAGTTTGATCGTGCTGGGCTTTGATGTGATCGCCAGCGCGGCGCAAGACGATCAGCCACACGATGCCCTGCGCGCCCTAAGAATGATTCGCATTTTATCGGCCCGCACGGGCATGCCGATGGGCATTTGCGCAGGTCAAGGTTGGGAAAGCGAGGCCCATATTGACCTATCGGCCTATCACCGCGCCAAAACGGGTGCATTGTTCATTGCGGCCACGCAATTGGGCGCCGTTGCCGCAGGGCAAGACCCCGAACCGTGGGAGGAATTGGGCGCGCGCATTGGCGAGGCGTTCCAAGTGGCGGATGATCTGCGCGATGCCTTATATGATGCCGAAACCTTGGGAAAACCCGCCGGGCAAGATGCCATCCACGCCCGGCCTAATGCGGTGACGGAATTGGGCGTTCAGGGCGCGGTGCGGCGGCTTAAGGATATCTTGGGCGGTGCCATTGCGTCGATTCCCAAATGTCCGGGCGAGGCGATGCTGGCCGATATGGTGCAGCGCTATGCCGAGAAAATGACCCCCGTTGCGCCGAATTTGACCCGCGCGAGGCTGTAATTCATGGCCCATCGCTTGTTGCTGCGGCTGGCGGGCGCGCGCCATTTTCACGCCGTGGCGGCGCGTCTGCCCTTTGTGCGGCGTTTTGTGCGGGCAGAGGGCGCGGCCATCTTTGACCTTGTCCAAGGATTTGTGCGCGCCCAAGTTTTGCAAGCTTTGGTGGATTTGTCGATTTTGCAAAGGCTGCAAGCGGGGCCGCAATCGGTGGCCAGCTTGGCGCAAGGGGCGGGGCTAGAGACCGCGCGCATGGACATATTGGCCAAAGCGGGGGCTGGCATTGGCCTGCTGAAACGCCGCCGCGATGGGCGCTATCAGCTTTCCTTGCGCGGCGCATCCATGCTGGCCGTGCCGGGATTGGTGGGGATGATCCAGCACCACGGTGCCTTTTACCAAGATATGGCAGACCCCGTGGCCTTGCTGCGCGGAGAGGGGCCAACCCAACTCTCTCAGATTTGGCCCTATGTGTTTGGCGCGGGGGCGGCGACAGACCCGGCGCGGGCGGCGCGCTATTCTGCCCTGATGGCCGATACTCAAGGCTTGGTTGCCCAAGAGGTGTTGTCCCATGTCTCGTTGGCAAACTCGGCCAGTTTGATGGATGTGGGCGGCGGCACGGGGGCCTTTGTGGCCCATGTCGCCGCGCGCTATCCCAAACTGCGCTTGCATCTTTTTGACTTGCCCGCCGTTTTGGCGGGGGCGGCGGATCGGCTTGGGCATTTGGCCGCGCGCGTGACTTTGCACGCAGGCAGTTTTCGCGATGACTCGCTGCCCAAAGGGGCCGACACGATCAGCTTGATTCGTGTTTTGTATGACCACAGTGACGCCACTGTTGCCACATTGCTGCGCGCCGTGCATGACGCGCTGCCGCCCGGTGGGCGTTTGATCGTTGCCGAGCCAATGTCTGGCGGCGACTCGCCTGATCCGATCACAGATGTGTATTTTGCGCTTTACACTTTGGCGATGCAGACGGGCCGCACCCGCAGCAGCGCTGAAATCGCGCAAATGTTGGCCAGTGCAGGCTTTGTCGATATCCAGAAAATCCCATGCTTTCGCAGTTATATTGCAGGAATCGTCGTGGCGCGGCGCAAATAGTGCGGCGTTTGGCCGCCTTGTGCGGGGCCATATGTCCAAAACATATTACACTAATTTGTCAATATTTGTTGACAGTGCGCCCGCTGCGTCCATAATGACCCAAAGGGCCGATAATCACTGTCTTGTGATGCGCGCCCGATGGGGGAGAAGTCGTGCACAGCACCGCGGTACTCATGTCTGGCCCAAAAGACATCGCCTTGCGCGCTGTCGATCTTATTGCGCCTGGTGCTGCGGATGTCGTTGTAAAGGTTGCCTATTCGGGCATTTCAACCGGCACAGAAAAGCTGTTTTGGTCAGGCACAATGCCCCCTTTTCCCGGTATGGGTTATCCTTTGGTGCCGGGTTATGAGGCCACGGGAGAGGTCGTCGAAGCAGGGCCTGAGTCGGGGCTGCGGGTGGGCGATACCGTTTTTGTTCCCGGGGCGAATTGCTATCAGGCGGGCCAAGATGGGCCTGTGCGCGGACTTTTCGGCGCGGCATCGCAATATCTGGTCACGGCGGGCGCAAGAACTGCGCGCCTGAACACCGGGCATTTGGATGCCGGCTGGGGCGCCGAAGGCGCGCTTTTGGCGCTGGCAGCAACCGCGCGCCATGCGCTGGCGGGATTTCAGCATGAACTGCCCGATTTGATCGTGGGTCACGGCGTGTTGGGGCGACTTTTGGCGCGCCTGACCGTGGCCGCTGGCGCAAAGCCGCCCGTGGTTTGGGAAACAAATCCCGCGCGGCGTTCAGGCGCCCTTGGCTATGAGGTGATCGATCCCGACACCGACACCCGCCGTGATTACCGCGCCATTTACGATGCATCTGGCGCGCCCGATTTGCTAAACAGCTTGATTGGCCGCATGGTCAAGGGCGGCGAAGTGGTGTTGGCGGGGTTCTACACGGCCCCCCTAAGCTTTGCTTTCCCGCCTGCCTTTATGAAAGAGGCGCGGATCCGAATCGCGGCGGAATGGGCGGCGGATGATTTGGTGGCCACACGCGAATTGGTCTCGAGCGGGGCGCTGTCGTTGCAAGGGCTCATCACGCATGAACGCGCCGCCCATGACGCCCCCGCCGCCTATGAGACTGCATTTACCGATGCGCAATGTCTGAAAATGATCCTGAATTGGAGCGGCCACGCATGACACTCGATATTCCAAATTTGAAAGACTTTGATGCCCGCTTGCGCGCCGAGGCCGCCGAGGAACCCTCTTTGGAAATTCCCCAAGGCGAGCCAACTTCCAAAACCCAAATCATCGCCATTTATGGCAAAGGCGGCATAGGCAAATCCTTTACGCTGGCGAATCTCAGCCATATGATGGCCGAGATGGGCAAGCGCGTGCTGCTGATTGGCTGCGATCCCAAATCTGACACCACCAGCCTTTTGTTCGGCGGCAAGGCTTGCCCGACGATTATTGAAACCTCGACCCGCAAAAAATTGGCGGGCGAAGAGGTGCAAATTGGCGATGTCTGCTTCAAGCGCGGCGGCGTCTTTGCCATGGAACTGGGTGGCCCCGAAGTGGGGCGCGGCTGCGGTGGGCGCGGGATTATCCACGGCTTTGAATTGCTGGAAAAGCTGGGCTTTCATGATTGGGACTTTGACTATGTCCTTTTGGATTTTTTGGGCGATGTGGTTTGCGGCGGGTTCGGTTTGCCCATCGCGCGGGACATGGCGCAAAAGGTGATTTTGGTTGGATCCAATGATCTGCAATCCCTTTATGTGGCCAATAACGTCTGCTCGGCGGTTGAATATTTCCGCAAACTGGGCGGAAATGTTGGCATTGCGGGTCTTGTGATCAACAAAGATGACGGCACGGGCGAAGCGGCTGCTTTTGCCGCGGCGGTGAACATCCCAGTTTTGGCGGCCATTCCACAAGATGATGACCTGCGCCGCAAATCGGCCAATTACCAAATTGTTGGCAGCTACGAATCGCAATGGGGCCCGATGTTCGCCCAATTGGCCGAGGCGGTGGGCGCAGCCCCACCCGTGCGCCCTGCGCCCTTGTCGCAAGATGGGTTGCTTAATCTGTTTTCTGCGGAAACCACGGGCAAAGATTTCGTTCTAACCCCTGCGACCGATGCCGATATGCGCGGGAAATTTGCAGGGCACAAACCCTCGCTTGAGGTGGTCTATGATGAGGTTTGACCGTCCAGACAACGGGGGGCAGGCCCATGGCTGAAACCCGATATGACACGGCCGCAGATGTGCCGCTGACGACCGTGGCCAGCGCCGACTTGCCGCCCCAATTGCAGGCCGAACCTGTCGACGGCATGGGATGCCATGCAGGGGCTGCAACGATGGAGGCCGCCGCCCGCGCGGCGGGCAATTCTGAATTGCTCGATCAATATGCCGCCGATTATCCGCAAGGCCCGCATGACAAGCCGCAATCTATGTGTCCTGCCTTTGGCAGCTTACGCGTTGGGCTTCGGATGCGCCGCGTGGCCAGTGTTTTGTCGGGCAGCGCCTGCTGCGTCTATGGGCTGACCTTTGTGTCGCATTTCTACGGCGCGCGCCGGTCGGTGGGCTATGTGCCGTTCAATTCTGAAACCTTGGTCACCGGCAAATTGTTCGAAGACATCCGCGATGCCGTGCATGAAATGGCTGACCCTGCCCGCTATGACGCGATTGTGGTCACCAATTTATGTGTGCCGACGGCCAGCGGCGTGCCGCTTAGACTTTTGCCAAATGAAATCAACGGGGTGCGGATTGTGGGCATTGATGTGCCAGGTTTCGGCATTCCCACCCATGCCGAGGCCAAGGATGTTTTGGCGGGGGCCATGCTAAAATATGCCCGCGCCGAGATTATGGCAGGCCCGGTGCCTGCCCCTGCTGCGGGCCGCTCTGACCGACCCCAAGTTGCCCTGCTGGGCGAGATGTTCCCCGCCGATCCGATGATGATTGGGGCGATGCTGGCCCCGATGGGATTGGCCGCAGGGCCAGTCGTCCCCGCCCGCGAATGGCGCGAGCTTTACGGCGCGCTGGATTGCGGTGTTGTGGCCGCCATTCATCCCTTCTACACCGCCGCCATTCGCGAATTTGTCGCCGCAGGGCGCAAAGTGGTGGGCTCTGCCCCCGTGGGTCATGAGGGCACCATGGCTTGGCTGGCCGCCATAGGCGAGGCCTATAACATAGCCCCCGCCCAGATTGCTGCGGCGCAAAATGCCTTTGGCCCCGCGATCAAAACAGCTTTGGCCGCCGCCCCGATTTCTGGCCGTATCACTGTTTCGGGCTATGAGGGAAGCGAGCTGTTGGTGGCGCGTTTGTTGATCGAATCGGGTGCAGATGTGCCTTATGTCGGGACGGCATGCGCCAAAACGCCCTATAGCGCGCCTGATTTGGAATGGCTGACCGCGCGCGGCGTGGCGGTAAAGTTCCGCGCCTCATTGGAAGATGACCTTGCCGCGATGCAGGTCTTTGCGCCTGATCTTGCCATCGGCACGACCCCCTTGGTGCAAGCCGCGAAAGAGGCGGGCATCCCGTCGCTTTACTTCACCAATCTAATCTCTGCGCGTCCTTTGATGGGGCCTGCGGGGGCGGGCAGTCTGGGCACTGTGGTCAATG
>CAXNIF010000016.1:0-11234 GCA_964202345.1 Cypionkella sp. | reverse complement strand
GCCAAGATGCACCGTGCCACCCTTGGCTTCAATGGCCGCAACCAAAGCGCGGGTGATCGTATCTGCCCCGCCCTTGCCAATCACCATGCCAAAAGCCTGCCCTGCCATACCTTCCAAATAGGGAAATATCGCGCCGCCCGCGATATCGGGCGCAAAATCCAAATGCATCCCCCAAGCGCCCAGCATCGCGCGAATATGAGGATGCAAAAACTGCGCCTCTAGCCAATCTCGCGGAGAGGACAGCAAAAACCGTGCCATCTCTAGGCCACCTGAAATGCCCTTGGCGCGCCAAATTCGATAGAGCAAAGATGCAAATGCATTGAAATGCATCTTCGTGCCCAAAAGGCCAAACAGCAGCGGCGCTTGCGATTCGAACTGCAAGGTCATGCTGCGCCAAGCCTCGGCATCGGGCGCAGATAACGCCCCAATCGATGCCAATGTTTGCGCCAAATCGGTGGACACACCCGCCCAACGACCATCTGGAAAAGACGAGGCAAAAGGATGGCTGATGGGCACAAATTCGCAGCCAAATTGCCCAAGAGTTTTGCCATAGTCCTTGAAAAATTGGCTTCCAGCAAAGAGAGATAGGTTCATTGCCGCCCAGTCATGACGAAAATTTGGCGCGGTGTATTGACCGGTTTTAACCGCACCACCCGCCGTGGCAGACTGTTCAAACACCGCAACGCGCCACCCGTTCGAGGCCAAGTGAAGCGCGCCAGCAAGCGCGTTCAATCCTCCTCCTATAAAGACAGCATCAACGGGGTCAGACACAGCGCCCTCGGCATAACTTTGGATTTATATTTGCAAATGGAAATAAATCTGTCTAGCCTGATTCTGCGCTGGCGACAAAAGACTGGCGCGATGTCATGCCAGAACGCTGGCAAAACAGGGAGAAAATGATGACGTCTGCAAATCTTCTAACTTCTTTAGCGGGGATGATTGCATCGGGCGGGATCGAAGTCGTCGATTGCACTGGCGTTTTGGGCCCCGAAACACCCTTGCTCAAATTGCCACCCGATTTCGCCAAAGATACCCCACCGATTAAAATTCACCGCATCAGCGAATATGATAAAGACGGCCCGTTTTGGGCATGGAATTGGCTGGAACTGGGCGAGCATAGCGGCACCCATTTCGACGCCCCCCACCACTGGATCACGGGCAAGGATTATGCCGATGGATATACAGACACGCTGAAGGTTCAGCGCCTGATTGCCCCCGTCAATGTGCTGGATTTCAGCGCGGAATGCGCCGCCAACCCAGACTTTTTGTTGACGATCGACCATGTCAAAGCATGGGAGGCCAAACATGGCGCCATCAACGCGGGCGAATGGGTTGTGCTGCGGTCGGATTGGGATTCCCGCGCGCATGACGAAGCGGCGTTTCTAAATGCCGATGAAAACGGCCCGCACACGCCTGGCCCCACCGCAGAGGTGATCGAATACCTTCTGACCAAGGGAATTGTCGGCTGGGGCAGCCAATGCATTGGCACCGATGCAGGTCAAGCGGGCGGCATGAATCCGCCTTTCCCTGCGCATAACTTGCTGCACAAAAACAATTGCTTTGGGCTTGCTTCGCTGGCAAATCTGAACAAATTGCCGGCAAAAGGCGCAATTTTGATCGCGGCCCCGCTTAAGATTAAACACGGCACAGGCTCACCCATTCGGGCCTTGGCCTTGGTTCCAAGGGGCTAATTCGCATGCAGCCCCATCACATCATCATTGGTTCAGGCATCAACGCCTTGGTTGCGGGGGCAATGCTGTCGCTTCAGGGCAAGCGCGTGCTTTTGCTGGAACGCGAAGCCACGGCGGGCGGCTGTTTGAAAAGCGCAGAGCTGACCTTGCCCGGCTTTCAGCATGATGTGATGGCGGCGACATGGGTCTTGTTTATGACCTCGCCTGCGGGGGCCGCGCTTGGCCCCCATTTGGCGCGGCATGGGTTTGAATATTGCCATACACCCCACCCAACGGCGGTTATTCGCCCCAATGGCGATGCCCTCGTTCTATCAACCAACCGCGCGCAAAACATCGCGGCCTTTAACGCCGTAATGGCGGGCGATGGCGACCAACACGCCCGCGATGTTGGCACAATAGAATCGGATGCGCCGTTTTTGTTTGGGCTTTTGGGCGGGGCCTTGTGGTCTTGGCCAACAGCCAAGCTATTGTTCGGGCAAATGCGCAAGCGCGGTCTGCGCGGATTGGCGGCATGGTTTGGCACCGCGCTTTCTCCGGCGCGCGGCTGGCTGGAAACAAGCTATGCAAGCCCCTTGGTGCAGGCATTATATGCGCCTTGGGTGCTGCATTGCGGCCTGACGCCCGACAGCACCTATTCGGGCCAAATGGCAAAAGTGGTCGCCTTCGCGCTAGAAGCTGCAGGCGCCCCCGTGGTCAGAGGCGGCGCGGCAAAGGCGGTTGCAGCATTCGCGGCGCTGATTGCCGAGAATGGCGGCGAAATTCGCTGCAATAGCGATGTTGACCGCATTCTGGTCAAAGACGGGCATGTCACAGGCGTGGCGCTGGCAGATAACACGCAGATCAATTGCCGTTCGGTGCTGGCCTCTTTGGCCCCGGGTCAATTGCAAGAGAGGCTGCTGCGTGATGTCCACTTGCCGCAAGATCAGGCGGCGGCACAAAAATTTCGTCATGGGCGCGGCAACTTTCAGCTCCATTTCGCGCTGGATTGTCATCCCGAATGGCTTAGTCAAGGGCTGGACGATGTCGCCTTGATTCACTTGGCCGATGGTATCGACAGCGTATCCAAATCCGCCAACGAGGCCGAGCGTGGCATGCTGCCCGAAGTGCCAACCATTTGCGTGGGCCAGCCCCACCGGCTGGACCCCAGCCGTTGCCCCGAAGGCAAGGCGATTTTGTGGCTGCAAATCCCCGATGCCCCGCGCGAAATTAAAGGCGATGCGGCGGGAAAAATTGCCACAAACGGCATTTGGACAGATGATCTGCGCGAAGCATTTGCCGACCGAATCGAAGCTATTCTGGCGCGCCACATAAAGGATTTCGACAAGATAAAGCTGGCACGTTGTGCCCATTCGCCCGCAGATTTGCAGCGGATGAATATTAATCTTGTCGGCGGTGATCCCTATGGCGGGCTTTGCACGATAGATCAATTCTTTATCTTCCGCCCCTATACCCATTCCACCAATGGCACAGGTTTGGTGCGCGGCCTGATCCATATCGGTGCATCGACCCATCCAGGCCCGGGCCTTGGCGGAGGTTCAGGCTACTTAGCAGCAAAAAGGCTTGGCGCATGAAAGATCGGCCCGACTTGCCCGAAAATTTGCCGCGACTTGGGGAAATTGGCCTGATCAATTTCGCCCCCTATCTGATGAATAGAATAATGGGGCGGTATAACGCCAGCTTGCGCGAAGACATTGCCGATCTTGGGCTTACAACGCCAAAGATGCGGGCCTTGGCGGTGTTATCTTTGGTTGAGGGGCCTTTGGTCGGTGAATTGGCCGTGCTGACGGTCACAGAACAGTCCACTTTATCGCGCGCGCTGGATCAGTTGCAAACCGATGGGTTGATCCGCCGCGTCACCGATAGCAATGACAGCCGCGCGATTCGTGTTTTTGTGACAGATCAGGGGCGCGAAGCCTTTGATCGTCTATGGCCCCGTATGGCCGAGGCCCATGCGCATATGTTCCGCGACGTAGGCGAGGAGGAGCGGCGCGCCTTTGTGGCCACCTTACAAAAAATGCTGACCAATATACGCGTGCACAACCTTTAAACGTCGGGGAAATCTGCGCGACACGACGACAAATTGTTTTGACAGAACGGAATAAACGACATGGCCGAAAGATCATTCAAAGCACAAGTGGAACACCTGCGAAAAGGCGATGGTGACGTCTTTACGGGTGAGGGGATTTTGGCCATTACCAAGGCCCTACTGGAAAATGGGGTCGGTTATGTGGGCGGCTATCAAGGTGCCCCCATCAGCCATTTAATGGATGTTCTGGCCGATGCCGAAGACCTTATGGCAGAATTGGGCATACGCTTTGAGGCAAACGCGAATGAGGCCTCCGCCGCCGCAATGCTAGCGGCATCGGTGCATTACCCCATTCGCGGGGCCGTTACCTTCAAAGGCCCCGTTGGGGTGAACGTCGCCTCAGATGCTTTGGCCAATCTGTCGTCGTCTGGCGTGAATGGCGGTGCGCTGATCATTGTGGGTGAAGATTACGGCGAAGGCTCTTCCATCATGCAAGAGCGCAGCCACGCCTTTGCAATGAAGTCGCAGTTCTGGCTGCTAGACCCGCGCCCCAACTTGCCCTGCATCACCAAAGCCGTGCAGGACGGGTTTGAATTGTCCGAAGCATCCAACACCCCCGTGATGCTGATGGTGCGCATTCGCGCCTGCCATGTCACGGGTAGTTTTGTCACCCGCAACAACAAGCGCCCTGCCTTGACCGTGCGCGATGCGCTGTCCAGCCCCCAATCCGATTTCGCCCGCGTTGTGCTGCCGCCGATGTCCTATCTGCACGAACAAGATAAGATCAACAACCGTTGGCCCAATGCCGAAAAGTTCATCAAAGAGCGCAGGCTGAACGAAATCTTGGGCCCCAGCACCGCCCCGGTTGGTCTGGTTATCCAAGGCGGGATGTATAACGGCGTGATCCGGGCCTTGCAGCGGTTGGGACTTGCCGATCTGCACGGCGATAGTCAGGTGCCGATCTATGTGCTCAATGTCACCTATCCGTTGATTTCATCCGAGTTTTTGACCTTTTGCGAAGGCAAAGATCAGGTTTTGGTGATCGAAGAGGGCCAGCCTGAGTTTATCGAACAAACCTTGACCACCTTTTTGTATCGCGCAGGCTCAACGGTCAGGTTGCGCGGCAAAGACATTTTCCCGATGGCGGGGGAATATACGGGCCAAGTGATGCTCGACGCCTTGGGCGCGTTTTTCAAACAGGCCGCGCCCGATATGTTGCCCGCCTTGGTGCGCGCGCCGAATATGGACAGCCCAAAAATCCCCGACCTAAGCAAAACCGTGCCAATCCGTCCGCCCGGCTTTTGCACAGGCTGCCCCGAGCGGCCCATTTTTGCCGCGATGAAACTGGTGCAAAAAGAAACGGGAAAGTTGCAGATCAGCGCCGACATCGGCTGCCATCTGTTTGCGGCCCTGCCGCCGTTTGAAATCGGCGGCGCGACGATGGGCTATGGGCTTGGGCCTGCGGCAAATGCCGCCTTTGATGGCGGCGGCGCGCGCAGACCTGTGGCCGTTATTGGGGACGGCGGTTTTTGGCACAACGGGCTTTCGTCCAGCTTTACCAACATGGCGTTCAATAAATCTGACGGTGTGGCGGTCATCGTTGATAACTACTATTCCGCCGCAACGGGTGGGCAAGACATCATGTCTTCGCGCGCAGACAACCCCAGCAAGGCCACCCAAAACCCCATTTCCAAGGCGCTGAAAGGCATCGGTATCGATTGGGTGCGCCAAGTGGACAACACTTATGATGTGGGCAAAATGCGCGACATCCTGCGCGAGGCGCTGACAACCGATACCCCCGGGCCCAAGGTGATCGTGGCCTCGTCGGAGTGTATGCTAAACCGCCAGCGCCGCGAAAAGCCGCTTGCGCAGCAAGCCATCAAAGAGGGGCGCCGCGTCGAGGCCCCCCGCTTTGGGGTGGACGAAGATATTTGCACGGGCGACCACGCCTGCATTCGTCTGTCGGGCTGCCCCTCTTTATCGGTGAAAAAACTGGACGATCCTTTGCGCGATGATCCTGTAGCCAGCATCGATCAAAGCTGTGTCGGATGCGGAAATTGCGGCGAAGTGGCCGATGCGGCTGTGCTGTGCCCGTCGTTCTACCGCGCCGATGTCATCCACAACCCCCGCCCATGGGAGGTGCGCTGGGCGCGTGTGCAAGCCCGCATTATCACTTGGCTGCAATCACGCCGCACTGCGCGCCGTCTGACGATCGGAGTTGCCGCATGACGCTGCATCAATCTTTGCCGCAGGATCAAAACGCCAAACAAGATCCGCGTTTGGACGGCATTATCAAACTGGCCATTCTGGCTGTGGGCGGCCAAGGCGGCGGCGTGCTGACCAATTGGATCGAAGACATGGCCCGCAACAATGGCTATGCGGCGCAGGCCACCTCGGTTGCGGGCGTCGCCCAGCGCACGGGGGCGACTGTCTATTATTTGGAAATGGCCCCCCATGCGGCCGGTGCGCCAAACCCAGTGTTTTCGCTGATGCCAGCGGCGGGCGATGTCGATGTGATGATTGCCGCCGAAATGATGGAGGCGGGCCGCGCAATCATGCGCGGCTTTGTCACGCCCGATCGCACCACGCTGATCGCCTCGACCCATCGGGCGCTGGCGGTTTCGGAAAAAATGGAACCTGGCGACGGTATCGCCTCTTCTGAAGAAGTGGCCGCCGCCGCCGATATCGCCGCGCGCCGATTCATTGCCGCCGATTTTGATCATTTGGCAATTTCCAACGGCTCGGTTATTTCGGCAGCGCTGTTTGGCGCCTTGGCCGGCTCGGGCGCCCTGCCGTTTGATCGCGCCGCCTATGAAGACGCCATTCGTGCCAGCGGCAAAGGTGTGGCAGGTTCCTTGCGCGCCTTTGCCGCGGCCTTTGATGTGGCCGCAAATCCCGCCGCGCCTGCCGCCCCAACCGCCAAAATCCAGCCCAAAGCCGCGGCAATATCAGGCCCATCCCGTTTGCTGCGCGATTGGCAAGATTTGCAGGCCCGCTCCGCGGCATTGCCCGCAGAGGTGGCCGAAATGGCACGGCTGGGCCTGACGAAAGTGGTGGATTACCAAGACACCGCCTATGGGCGCGAATATCTCGACCAATTGGCCAAAGTCATGTCGCAAGATAGCGGCGAAAAAGGCTGGAGCCTATCGCGCGAGGCGGCGAAATACATCGCGAACGCGATGGTTTATGATGATATCATCCGCGTGGCTGACCTGAAAACGCGGCCCCAAAGATTTGACCGTATCCGCACCGAAATGCGCGTCAAAGAAACCAATGTGCTGAACTTGACAGAATATTTCCACCCCCGCGCCGAAGAAATTGTCGGCCTGATGCCCGCAGGACTGGGCACGAAACTGGCGGCAAGCCCCGTTTGGATGGCGCGGCTGGATCGCTGGTTTGGCAAGGGCCGCAGGCTGCGCACCGACAGTTTGGGCAGTTTTGTGATGCTGTATATTTTGGGCGGTCTGCGCGGATACCGTTTGCGCACGCTGCGCCATAGGCAAGAGGTGGCGCACCGCCGCGCTTGGCTGGATTTATCACTGGCGCAAGTGGGGCAAAACTATGAGCTGGCGGTCGAGCTGTTGCGCTGCCGCCGCCTGATTAAGGGCTATTCGGACACCCATATGCGCGGCCACTCCAAGTTTGATCGCGTGGTTGCCGCGAGCCTGTCCATTGCCGCGCGTCCCGATGCGGCAGATTGGTGCCGCCGTTTGCGCGAAGCCGCCCTAAAGGACGAAGAAGGCCGCGCGCTGGACGGCGCGATTCAAACGATCTCCAGCTTCGCACATGCCTAAAATCCAAGCGCGCTGCCGCGAAATCTGCTGCGCGCTTTTGCCTTAAGGGGCCAGCAACTCTAGCGCGACGCCTTGGCCCACGCCCACGCAAAGCGTGACCAAGGCCGCCTGACCGCCCGCTTCGGCCAATCGCCGCGCAGCCGTGCCCGCTATGCGCGCACCCGACATGCCCAAGGGATGCCCCATGCTAATGCCGCCGCCCTTGGCATTCACGCGGCGGTCTTCATCCCCAATGTTCCATGCGCGCAAACAGGCCAAGACTTGGGCGGCAAAGGCCTCGTTCAATTCGATCACATCATAGTGGAAGGGCGCGCGCCCAGTGCGCGCGGTCAGCTTTGCCACGGCCTCGACGGGGCCGATGCCCATCAGGCGCGGCGCAACGCCCGCGCTTGCCGCATGCCCAACACGGGCGAGCGGCGTTAACCCATAGGCGCGCACCCCTTCTGCCGAAGCCAAAATCACCGCCGAAGCCCCATCATTGATGCCCGCCGCATTTCCCGCCGTCACGGTGCCACCTGCCCGAAAAGGGGCCTTAAGGGCGGCCAAAGCCGCCGCTGTTGTGGCGCGGGGATGTTCATCTTGCGTCACCATCATATCGCCCTTGCGGGTGGTGATCGTATATGGCGCAATATCGCCGCTATGCCAATTTGCATCATAACGCTGCTGAGAGTGCAGCGCATAAGCATCTTGATCTTCGCGCGATACGCTATAATGCGCAGCGACATTTTCGGCGGTTTCCGGCATTGAATCGATGCCATAGCCTGCCTCGATGGCCTTGTTTACGAATCGCCAGCCAATGGTGGTGTCATAAATCTGCGCCTCACGGGAAAAGGCGCTTTCGGATTTGGGCACCACAAATGGTGCGCGCGTCATGCTTTCAACACCGCCGGCAATCACCACATCAGCCCCATCGCGCACCGCCCGCGCCCCCGCAATCACTGCATCGAGGCCGCTGGCGCAGAGGCGATTGACCGTCAGTGCGGGCACGGATTCGGGCAGGTTCGACAGCAGCACCGCCATGCGCGCTATATTGCGGTTATCCTCGCCCGCCTGATTTGCACATCCAAAGATCACCTCATCCACCTTTAGGCTTGGATGTAGATCCAGCAACGCGTCGATCACATGGGCGGCCATATCATCGGGCCGCGCCAAGGCCAGCGCGCCGCCGTGGCGGCCAATAGCCGTGCGCTTGTGGGCGCAAAGGAAAACCTCGGTCATAGGTGGGTTCCAGTTTTCAGAAATGGGGCGGGCAGGTAGCGGGTTTTCAGATGGGGCGGCGCGGTGGATTCTAGGGCGGAAAGCTTGGCCAATATTTCACCCTGCCCACGTGCGGCCAAAATCTCAAACGGGCCGCGCGGAAAGTTCAGCCCAAGGCGCATTGCCGTGTCTATCCCCTCAGGCTGCGCGCCACCTTCACCCAAGAGCCATGCCGCCTCGTTGACCAAAGTTGCCTCGATCTGCAAAGTAATCTCGGCATTTTCTTTTGCCGCGACTTCGGCAGGAAACACAAACCCCTTGCCGGTTTTACGTCCCAAATCGCCGCGCGCCACCTGGGCCAGCAGCGCAGCAAAAACATGATAGCGCGGATGGTTATTCATGGCCTCGGCCAAACTTTGGGTGGCCGCTAGGTTGATGTCGGCCCCGACCAAATCGATCAATGCAAAGGGGCCAAGACGATAGCCCGCCGCCAACATCGCGGCATCAATCTGTGCGGGAGAAAAGCCGCTTTCCATCAGGGCTAACGCCTCGCCGTAAAAAGGGCGGGCGCAGCGATTGACGATAAAGCCGGGGCGGTCAGCACATTGCACCAGCGTCTTTCCCGCGGCCTCGCTCGCAATGCGTGCCCGCGCCAAGGCCTGCGCTGATGTGCCAGAATGGGGCACCAGTTCGACCAATTTCATCACCGGTGCGGGGTTAAAGAAATGCAGCCCCAGCACGTTTTGTGGCCGCAACAGCCCGCTGGCAATCGCCGCAACCGATAGAGATGAGGTATTTGTAGCGACCACAGAATCTGCGCTTAGATGGGGGATAACTTCGGCCAAAACCGCTTGCTTTACCTCCAACCTTTCGATGATGGCCTCAATCACCAATTCCGATGGGGCCAGCGCCGAAAGGGAGTCGCTCACACATAGATTATCCAAGATTTGCGCCATCAAATCGGGCGATAATGCGCCTTTTTCGACACGCGGCGCTAATTGCGCGCGCAACCGATCTTTTGCGCTGTCAAGGGCCGCTGGGTTGGCATCATAGCCAATCACCCTTTGGCCGCTTTGGGCAAAAACCTGCGCTATTCCCAGACCCATTGCGCCCAGGCCGATGATACCGATTGTCATTTTCCTGTGAACTCTGCTTTGCGGCGCGCTTTGAATGCGGCGATTCCCTCGGATTTGTCGGCGCTGTCAAGCAAGCCTTCAAAGGCCGCGCGCTCAAAAGGCAGGTCTAGCATTTTTTCCTCGCTGGCAACAAAGGATGCTTTGGCCGCCATCAGCGCCAAAGGCGCGCGCAAAGCCAGCCTTGCCACGATCTTTTCAGCCAGCGCCGATGCTGGCCCTTCGGCCAAATAGGCCCCAATGCCCCAAGCAAAGGCCGTTTCGCTGGTGATAACTTCGCCCTGCAAAACCATACGCAGCGCGCGGGCGCGGCCGATGAGGGCCATCAACCGCTGTCCGCCGCCCGCACCGGGAATAAGACCAAGGTTGGTTTCCGGCAGCCCAATCTGGGCGGTTTCTCCCAGCACAATCAGATCGGCCATCAGCGCAAGTTCAAACCCGCCGCCCAGCGCAAACCCGTCAATACCTGCCACAAGCGGCTTGGGAAATGCGCGGATACTTGCCCACATTTCTTTGCGCGGATCAACAGCCGCTTCGGCGCTGGATTTGTGTTCAATCTCGCCAATATCGGCGCCCGCCGCAAAGTTTCCGCCCGCCCCAACCATCAGCACGGCGCGGCAGTCAGGATCACCCGCGCAGCGATCTAAGGTCAAAGCAATTTGCGACAATAGCCCCGTGTTCAGCGCATTCTTCTGCTCTGGTCGATTCAGGGTAAGGCGGGCCCAGCCTGGCATATGGTCAACGATCAAAGACATGGCTTAGTCTTGGCTCATCGGAAAAATAATTTCAAGCATAAATATTTTAAGCTTGAAATTATTTTCGGGCGATGCAACATTCGCGATAAGGCGCATCTCGCGTCAATGGGATTTGGGCATGAAAATTCTGTGTTTGGGCGGCGGGCCTGCGGGCCTATATTTTGCCATTTCGATGAAACTTCGCGACCCCGCGCATCAAGTTACCGTGCTAGAGCGGAACCGCGCCAATGACACTTTTGGCTGGGGCGTGGTCTTGTCAGATGATGCTTTGGGGCGGATGCAAAGCAATGACCCCGTCTCGACACAATCGATCCGCGACCACTTTGCCTATTGGGACGATATTGCGGTGGTGCATAATGGCGTGCGCAATGTGTCGGGCGGGCATGGATTTGCGGGCATTGGCCGCAAGCAATTGCTGATCTTGTTGCAGGCGCGCGCGCGCGAGCTGGGCGTTGATTTGCAATTTGAGACAGAGTTCAAAACCGCCGAGGAATATCGCCACGATTACGATATCGTCGTTGCCACCGATGGGATCAATTCGGCGGTGCGCCGCGAATATGAGAAGGTGTTTCAGCCCGATATCGACATGCGCCTGTGCAAGTTTGTTTGGCTGGGCACGCAGCAAAAGTTTGACGACG
>CAXNIF010000015.1:0-11358 GCA_964202345.1 Cypionkella sp. | reverse complement strand
AATCAGCAGCAGTGCAAGGATCAAGTGAATTGTCAGAACGACGTTTTCCATAAGGTGGCCCCTTTGCCAAGTTGCCGACTATCTAGGCCAGCACGTCTGGCTGCGCAAGGGGCATGGTAAGTAGGGCGACATGGTAAGTAGGGCGGCATGGGACGAAGGGGAGGGGCAAGGCCTATGGCGCAAGGCCCGCGCATTTGCGCTTTCCCTCACGCGCCCATGCCGCTATACGGCAAACGGCTTTAACACAGATGGGATATGCCATGGCCAATGTTGTCGTTGTCGGCGCTCAGTGGGGTGACGAAGGTAAAGGAAAAATCGTCGACTGGCTGTCGCAGCGCGCCGATGTGATCGCGCGCTTTCAAGGCGGCCATAATGCGGGCCATACGCTGGTGATCGACGGGGCGGTTTATAAACTGTCTTTGCTGCCTTCGGGGATTGTGCGCGGCGGCAAGCTTTCGGTGATTGGCAATGGCGTGGTGCTGGATCCTTGGCATTTGGTGATGGAAATCGATAAACTGCGCGGGCAAGGCGTGGCGATCAGCCCCGATAATTTGATGGTGGCGGAAAACGCGCCGCTGATCTTGCCGCTGCACGGTGAGCTTGACCGCGCGCGCGAAGAGCAGACGGGCAATGCGGGGGCAAAAATTGGCACCACAGGGCGCGGCATTGGCCCCGCCTATGAGGATAAAGTGGGCCGCCGTGCCATTCGCATGGCTGATTTGGGCGATGAGGCCACGCTGACGGCCCGTGTGGACCGCTTGATTGGCCATCACAATGCGCTGCGCGCGGGTTTGGGCATTGGCCCAGTTGACCGCGCGGATTTGCTAGCCAAGTTGCATTCCATCGCGCCGCAAGTTTTGCCCTATGCGCGCCCCGTATGGAAAGTGCTGCATGAGGCCCGCACGGCAGGTAAGCGCATTTTGTTCGAAGGCGCGCAAGGTGCGCTTTTGGACATCGACTTTGGCACCTATCCCTTCGTCACCTCGTCCAATGTGATTGCGGGGCAGGCGGCCACGGGCACGGGCATGGGGCCAAGCGCCATTGATTTTGTGCTGGGCATTGTCAAAGCCTATACCACCCGCGTGGGCGAAGGGCCCTTCCCTGCAGAGCTGAAAGACGCTGTCGGCGAACGTTTGGGCGAGCGCGGGAAAGAATTTGGCACAGTCACAGGGCGCAAGCGCCGCTGCGGTTGGTTCGATGCGGTGCTGGTGCGCCAGACCTGTATCACGTCGGGGGTGACGGGCATTGCCTTGACCAAATTGGATGTTCTGGATGGGTTCGATACCTTAAAAATCTGTGTGGCCTATGAATTGGATGGCAAGCGGCTTGACTACCTGCCAACGGCCGCCGATCAACAGGCGCGGTGCACCCCGATTTACGAGGAAATGGCAGGCTGGCACGAGACGACAGCGGGCGCGCGGTCTTGGGCCGATTTGCCCGCCGCGGCGATCAAATATGTGCGCCGCGTGGAAGAGTTGATTGGCTGCCCCGTCGCGCTACTTTCCACCTCACCAGAGCGTGAGGACACGATTTTGGTTACCGACCCTTTTGCAGATTGACATCGCGCATATGAAAAAACAACTCTCTTACCGCGCGCGCAAACGCTGGGCCTTGGCGGTGCTATTGCTGGGCATGCCGATTTATATTGTTGTCGTCTTGAATATGATGGCATCCATAGACAGATTGCCGTTTTGGGGCGAAGCCTTGGCCTATATCGTTTTGGGTATCGGGTGGATTTTCCCCCTAAAGCGGCTGTTTTTAGGGGTTGGACAACCTGACCCCGACGACCCACAAGTTGCACAGCCAAAACAAGAGCCAGAGCACTAAGCGCCCCGGCCCATGACGCGCGGGCGATACAGCGGTTTAGACCCCAATCGCGCGGGCCAGCAGTGGCGAGCGGTCGGTCACCGCAAACAGCCCCGGCTCTATTTCCGCAAAATAGCCCTGCGCGTGCAAGTTATTGAAAATATTTATCGAATCTTTGCGCGCCATGGGCGCGGCATCCGGCAGGTCGGCCATATACTGGCTTAGCTCGCGGCGGCGAAAAAGCGGTTTATTGACGATATGGGCCAAATAAACGGCCGCCGCTTCCATAAGGTCACTGGGCGCCGTCACCTCTAGGCGATTGACAAATTCGGCAAAACTTTCGGTGCCTGCGAAAAAATTCGGCGATTGGGCGGGCAGATCGTCCACGTCATCGTCGCGAAACACATTTTCGACGGTCTGTGTGTTTTGTGCAGGATTTGGCGCAAGTTTAAGATGACCCTCGTCGCGCTTTTGGCGGGGATCGCGGTCGATGCGCTGGGCCGATACCAAAACCAAAGGGGTGACCCGTTCATTGGCAGGGATTTGCGGAACGATTTTGCCCAAATCATCGCGGTAGCTGTCCAATTCGGAATTGCGGTCAACTTTTTGGTCCGTTGCGCGATCTGCGCGGTTGACGGCAGCCGCCGCCTTTAGATGCGACATCGCCTCTCGGCGGCGTTTCACGTCGTCATTTTCGAAATTGGAATTTGCCCGCGCGACCAATGTGTCAACCATATCGTCGGAAAGGTTGATGTCAGCGCGCCGGCGCCCATGCGTGGCGGTGCCCCCTTGCAGCGCCAATTTGGGCAAAGTGCGCGCTTGGCTTTCGAAGGCGGCCAATTCGGTGGCAATGGCGTCGTCCACCTTTTGCGTTAAAAAAGAATGCAGCGGCGGAATATCTATTCCGCTGGGCGTTGGCACATGCAAGGCGGGGCCGTGGTTTGGCGCGGCGCCCGGCCCTGGGCCGCCATGTCCGCCCCCCGCAGGTGGGGCCACGCGGCGGATTCGGATGATGCGTGTTCGCATGGGCGGCGCGGCATTTGGTCTTGGCGCAGATGGCAAAGGTGCTGGCGCGGCGGCAGGCTGCGCTGCAACGTCTTCAGCGCGCGGTGCCTCTTGTGGGGGCAACTCTGCCGCAGGGGTTTGTTCTGGCGGTTGTGCTGCGCCAAAAATGGGGGGCAGAAAATTCGGAACGGGTAGCCTGATCTCGCCCGTTGGCATGGACAAATCTTGCGGCTCCTCTGTGCCCAGAATTTTTGAAAGCGCGATCTGCGGCGCGGGGTCTGGGGGGGCTATGCGATCAGCCTGTTGCGCCGCAGACGGCGGGCGACTGTGTTCTTGCGCTGCAGACTGCGCGGCGTTGAGGCCTTGCGCCGCAGAACTTGCTTCGAATGATGCTATATCAAGCGATGCGGCACGTTCTAATGCCTCGATATGGTCGCGCTTCTCGTCGATTTCGGCGCGCAATTGTGCCAAGCGCTGTGCCGCTTGGTCGCGCGCGCTGCGGGCGGCTTCCTCGTCCAACAGGGATGGGGCAGGTTGCACGGCGCGCGCGGGGGCATGCGTGCCCAGATCCATCGGCGCACCTTGGCGCAGGACAATCGCATTATCTTGCATCTGCGCATGAACATGGCGGCGCGCGGAATTCTCGGCGATGCTGCGCAACATGGCGCTATCAGGAACAGGCGGCTCTGCGCCAAAAAAGCGGTCATCGGCAGCAAGATCGCGGAAATATTCGGCTATGGCTTTCATGGTGCTGAACGGGTCATCAAAACCCTCCAGCGTGCAAGAAAAAGTTCCGTAAGATACTGTTAAAATTTTAGTAGCGCCAGACATGGGCCCGCCTTATTGCGATGAATTGATGGGAGTTAGGCCTGTCAATGCGCGCAATTCCATGGACAGACTGGGGTGATTTAATGGATAGATTGTGGCATCACAGCGTTTCACTGCCGCAATTGAGGTATGCCTTGCCCGCAAACGTAAATCCGATGTTCGCGAAAGTCAAAAGCCAATTTGGCGTGACTTTGGTTGGCGGCGCGCCCTTTGGCGCGTCTGCTTTGGCGCATGCGCTGGCCTTGGCTCCGGCATTGGTGGCCGCAGATGGCGGGGCAAATCAATTGCTGCGCCTTGGCGCGCGCCCGCTGGCGGTGCTGGGGGATATGGATTCCATCACAGTTGCCGCCCGCGCTGCCTTTGCGGATGTGCTGCACCCAATATCGGCGCAAGATGACACTGATTTTGACAAATCACTTGCCGCGATTGCCGCGCCTTTTGTGCTGGGTCTTGGGTTTTTGGGCGCGCGGATGGATCATGGGCTGGCCGTTTTGTCGGGCTTGCTGCACCGTCCTGATTTGCCGGTATTTTTGCTGGGCGCGCGCGATGTTATATTTTTGGCCCCGCCGCGCCTCGATTTGAACTTGCCCAAAGGCACCCGAGTTTCTTTGTTTCCTTTGGCGGCGGTAACGGGGCAAAGCACGGGGCTGGCTTGGCCTATTGCGGGGATAGATTTTGCACCTGACCGTAGGATTGGCACATCCAATCAGGCTTTGGGTGGGCCGATCCGCTTGGAATTTGATGCGCCCAAAATGCTGGTTATTTTGCCCCGCGCCCAACTGCCTGCCGCTTTGGCGGGCTTTGGGCTGCCAATAGATGCCGCTCGCGCTGAATGATATATAGGCCCGCGCCCACAATCAGCACGATGCCGCCCCAGGTCATGCTGTTGGGGAAATCGCCAAAAACCGCATAGCCCAGCGCCACCGCGGTCACCATTTCAAAATAATGCAGCGGCGCCAAGGTGCTGGCGGGCGCATATTGCAGCGAGATGGTCATGCACATATGCGCCAGCGCCGCCCAAAACCCCACGCCAAATAGCCACAGCCAAGCATAGCCTTGGGGCATGACGGGGTCGAGAGTCGCAGACAACCCCGTGCCGCCCGCCCCATCCATCAGCCATAAAATCGGCAAAATCACCGCCGCCCCCATCAAAGAGGTATGCAACTGCTGCGTGACGGGATGCATCAGCCCCGCGATACGTTGGGTGACGGCCATATAAAACGCAAAGGCAAAGGCGCAGCCCAGCGCATAAAATGTCGCCGCGCCATGTGCTTGCAAGCTGGGCTGAATAACCAACAGCGCCCCCGCAAAGCCAACCATCGCCGCACCAATGCGGCGCGGGCCAATCGGATTGCCAAAGGCGAAATGGCCAATGATCAACAAAATCAGCGGCGACAAAAAGGCAATTGCCAAGGCATCGGCAATGGGCATCACCGCCACCGCTGCCACAAAGCTATAGGTCGATGCAATCAGCAGCAGCGCGCGCAGGGCGATCAGGCCAGCCACATTGCGCGAGACACCCCAAGCCAGCCCCATCGCCAAGGCCACAGGGATCATCAAGGCCGCTTGCACAACAAACCGCGCAGCCACGATTTGACCCACGGGGATGGTCGTCGTCGCAAGTTTGCTGCTCACGTCCAAAAGCGGGGCCAGAACACAAAATGCCAGCATCAACGCAATGCCCAGCAGGGTTCTATCACGTTCCATAGGGGCGGCACTTTTTGTCATGCCTCTCTTTTGCCCTTGATGGCCATGATTTTCCAGCCCGATTGCGACATATTCTCGGCATGCTTTGGTCAATTGTGACGCAGAAGTGAGGCGGATCGCCCGAATTTCCCTTGCGCTTGGCCGCTGCATTGGGCAGCGATACGTCAAAGGAGTGTGCGAATGTTTGACGGAGTGCTGCGTGGCCCGATAAATAAGGCAGTGGATCCTTTGGGCGCATGGATGGCGCGGGCGGGGATACATGCCAATGTTGTCACTTTGGTTGGGCTGGGCTTTGGCTTGGCGGCGGCCGTGGTTATTGCGGCGCAGGGCGCGTTAATTCTGGCTTTGGCCCTGATTGCCGCCTCGCGCGCGGCGGATGGTTTGGACGGGGCCGTGGCCCGCGCCCATGTGGGCGGGCGCGGCAAGACCGATTTTGGCGGCTATTTGGACATTACGTGCGATTTCATCTTTTACGGGGCAATCCCCTTGGCTTTTGCCTTGCGCGCGCCTGAAAACGCGCTTCCGGCGGCTGTTTTATTGCTGTCGTTTTACATCAATGGGGCAAGCTTTTTGGCCTTTGCTATTTTCGCGGCCAAGCGGGGGCTGGCCTTGGATGCGCCGGCGCGGGCGCGTGGGGACAAGTCGCTGTATTTCACGGCGGGTCTGGCTGAAGGGTTTGAAACCATTTTGATTTTTGTTTTGTTTTGTCTTTGGCCTGCGGGTTTTGAGCTGCTAGCCTATGGGTTTGCTGTCTTGTGTTTTGCGTCGGGGGCGGCGCGGATGTTGCTGGCCTATCGCGCCTTTGGCATGGATGAAACGGCGCGATTGGGGCGGTGAAAAATTTCTGCATCCCTTGCAGGTGCTGGCGCTGGGCACTAAGGTTTGCTTAAGCTAAGGGCGATAGAGCTTTGGCACAGAGAGAGAGGCAATTTGATGCGTGATCCAGCAGAATACTACATGAATACCCTTGTGCCGATGGTGGTCGAACAAACCTCGCGCGGGGAGCGGGCCTATGACATTTTCTCGCGGATGCTGAAAGAGCGGATTATCTTTTTGGCCGGCCCCGTGCATGATGGCATGTCCAGCCTGATTTGTGCCCAGCTCTTGTTCCTAGAGGCAGAGAATCCGTCGAAAGAAATCTCGATGTATATCAACAGCCCGGGCGGTGTGGTGACATCGGGCCTGTCGATTTATGACACGATGCAATATATCCGCCCCAAGGTTTCGACTTTGGTGATTGGGCAGGCCGCCTCGATGGGCTCGCTTTTGCTGCAAGCGGGTGAAAAAGGGATGCGCTTTTCGCTGCCCAATTCCCGCGTGATGGTGCATCAGCCTTCGGGCGGCTATCAGGGTCAGGCAACGGATATCATGATCCATGCGCGCGAGACCGAAAAACTCAAGCGCCGCCTAAATGAAATTTATGTCAAGCACACGGGCAATGATTTGGCCACCGTCGAGGCTGCACTAGAGCGCGACAATTTCATGTCCGCCGAAGAAGCCAAGGCATGGGGCCTGATCGATGAGATTTTGGAAAGCCGTGGCAAGGCCGAAGAGGCAAAATAGACCCGCACCGCCGCGCGCCCAAAATGGTGTTTTGGGCGCGGCAAATTTCGGGGCGATTTGACATTGTGAAGGGGCGCAGCTTGTCCTAAGCTGATGCTTGATTTGATAAGTGAGGGCAGGCCATGGCGACCAGCGGAAATGACAGCAAAAATACGCTGTATTGTTCCTTTTGCGGCAAAAGCCAACACGAGGTGCGCAAACTGATCGCGGGCCCGACTGTATTTATCTGCGATGAATGTGTCGAATTGTGTATGGACATCATCCGCGAAGAAACCAAAACGGCGGGGCTGAAATCCACCGATGGCGTGCCGACCCCGCGCGATATCTGCGCCGTGCTGGATGATTATGTGATTGGCCAAATTCACGCCAAGCGGGTGCTTTCGGTGGCCGTGCATAACCATTACAAACGCCTCAATCATGCAACCAAGACCGATATAGAATTGGCCAAATCCAATATCTTGCTGATCGGCCCCACGGGATGCGGCAAAACCTTGCTGGCGCAAACCTTGGCGCGGATTTTAGATGTGCCCTTCACCATGGCCGATGCCACCACGCTGACCGAAGCGGGCTATGTGGGGGAAGATGTGGAAAACATCATTCTCAAATTGCTGCAAGCCAGCGAATATAACGTGGAGCGCGCCCAGCGCGGCATTGTCTATATTGACGAGGTGGACAAGATCACCCGCAAATCGGACAATCCCTCCATCACCCGTGATGTTTCGGGCGAAGGGGTGCAACAGGCGCTGCTCAAAATCATGGAAGGCACGGTTGCATCCGTGCCGCCCCAAGGCGGGCGCAAACATCCGCAACAAGAATTCTTGCAAGTGGACACCACAAATATTTTGTTCATCTGCGGCGGTGCTTTTGCGGGGCTGGAAAAGATCATCGCGCAGCGCGGCAAAGGGTCGGCCATTGGCTTTGGTGCGGATGTGAAAGACCCGGATGCGCGCGGCGTGGGCGAACTGTTTGGTGAGTTAGAGCCAGAAGATTTGCTGAAATTCGGCCTCATCCCTGAATTCGTGGGCCGTCTGCCCGTGATTGCCACTCTGACCGATTTGGATGAGGATGCGCTGATCACCATTTTGACCGAACCCAAAAACGCCTTGGTCAAGCAGTATCAACGCCTATTCGATATCGAAGGCACCAAGCTGACCTTTACCTCTGATGCGCTCTCGGCCATTGCCAAGCGCGCGATCAAGCGCAAAACGGGCGCGCGAGGTCTGCGCTCGATCATGGAGGATATCTTGCTTGATACCATGTTCGAATTGCCTGGCATGACAGGGGTCGATGAGGTGGTGGTGAACGAGGAATCGGTCAATAACGCCGCCGCGCCTTTGTTGGTGCATAGCGATGGCAAAAAGAAAAAAGAACCTGCAACCGCAAGCTAAGCCATGATCACCCGCATTAAAACGGGGTCGATTTGGGAAGACCGCATTGGCTATGCCCGCGCGGTGGTGGCGGGCGGCTGGGTGCATGTGGCTGGCACCACGGGCACCGATCACGCGACAGGGGCCATTCCCGAAACCGTTGAGGATCAATGCAAGCTGGCGCTAGACATCATCGGCGCGGCGCTGGCGCGCGCGGGTGCAGGGTTTGACCATGCGGTGCGCGTGACCTATGTGCTGAAAAACGCCGCCGATTTTGAACGCTGCTGGCCCATTTTGTCGGCCACCTTTGGTGCAAATCCCCCCGCCGCGATGATGATCGAGGCCCAGATGATTGATCCGCGCCATTTGATCGAAATTGAACTGACGGCTTATGTGGGGCAAGCGCCCCACAGCGCAAAGGCCCCCTAGACCTTTGCCCCATTTTCCGCCATATCTGCGCCAAGCAATGGAGGCCCCCATGAACATCCTGATCCGCGCGCTGACTTGGTGGAACGGTCAAACTCTTGGCACGCAGTTTTTCACCTGGCGCAAGGGCATTCGCGTGGGGGCTGATGCGCAGGGCAATATCTATTATCGCAACAAAGATGCCTCGCGCCGCTGGGTGATTTACAATGGCGAGGCCGAGGCGTCGCGCGTCTCGCCCGATTGGCATGGCTGGCTGCACCACACATGGCCCCACCCGCCAACCGAAAAGCCGCTGAAACACAAAGCTTGGGAAGCGCCGCACCAAGAGAATCTGACAGGCACTGCCGCCGCTTATGCGCCCGCAGGGTCAATCCGCGCAGGTGCGCCCGCGCCGCGCCGCGATTACGAAGCTTGGACACCCAAATAATGAGCGAAAATCGCGGCGAAGTATTGGCTGGTTTTGGCGTGGTTCTCCTTGCCCTTGGCTTTTTGGCCTATGCGGGTATTGGGCGCGGTGCGGGGGGGCAGACCTATCCGCTGATGGCCAGTTTCCGCAGCGCCGATGGCATCTCTGTGGGCAGCGATGTGCGGCTTGCGGGGGTGAAAGTTGGCACCATCACCAAGATGTCGCTAAATCCGACCACCTTTTTTGCCGATCTTGAGATCAGTATTGACCCTTTGGTGAAACTGCCCACGGATTCGGCCGTTGTCATTTCCTCTGAGGGTTTGCTGGGCGGGAATTTTGTTGAATTGATTCCGGGCGGCGCGGTGGAAACCTTGGCGGCGGGCGAGCAGATTGAAGATACCCAAGGATCGGTCAGCTTGATCACCTTGTTGATGAAATTTGTGGCGGGTGACGCGAAATGATCCGGCTGGCCACGGCGCTGGCCCTTTTGGCGGCCCCTGCATCTGCCGTCGAAATGGCGCAAGCCAAAGGGGCAGAACTGCGCGTTCTGGATAAGTTGACGGGTGAATTGCGCGATCTGAACTTGTCGGTGGGGCAGGCGGGGACGATGGGTAAGTTGACGGTCAAGCTGGAGGCATGTCATTATCCCGCCAACAATCAAACCGCCGAGGCAGAGGCGCAATTGACCATTTTCGATGCCGCGTTGACACAGCCCGTGTTTGTGGGCTGGATGCTGGCCTCTAGCCCTGCGCTTTCGGCGCTGGATCATGCGCGCTATGACGTTTGGGTGATGCGCTGCGATGTGCCGCAGCTTGCTTTGCCCGCCGTGGCCTCCGAAGCCCCGCCTCAGGACGAGACAACCGACTCGGGCGAGGCGCCATAACGCGGCGGCGCAAAGCTGGCTTGGCGTGGCAGCGCCAGTGCCAGCCGCGCCAGATAGTCTTGTTGCGTGATTTCCCTTGCCCCAAGGCTGGCCAAATGCGGCGTTAGATATTGCGTGTCAAATAGCACAAAGCCCCCCGCGCGCAAGCGATGCACCAAATAGGCCAGCGCGATTTTGCTGGCATCTGTCACCCGCGAGAACATCGATTCCCCAAAAAACGCGCCCCCCAAGGTGACGCCATAAACCCCGCCCACCAAGGTCCCATCTTGATAGACCTCTTGGCTATGCGCCGCGCCGCGATGGTGGAGTTCCACGTATAATTCTGCGATTTGCGGGTTGATCCAAGTTTCAGGCCGCGCGGCGCAGCCGGCCAAGACGGCGGCAAAATCGCGGTTGATCGCCACCTCATAGCCGCCGCGCAAAATCCGCTTGCGCAAGCTGCGCGAGATATGAAAGCGATTCAAATCAAACACGCCGCGCAGGCGCGGCTGCATCCAGTGGATCTGTGTTGCCTCACGGGATTCGGCCATCGGAAACACGCCATTGGCATAGGCATGTAACAGCAATTCGGCGGTGATTTTCTTGGTCATGGATGAAAAAAGGCGGGAATGGCCCGCCTTTGTTTATTTCTCAAAGGTGGCGGCCAGCCATTTTTCCAGCCAGTGGATGTTGTAATCCCCTGTTTGGATATCTGGCTCGGCCAAGAGGTGGTGGAATAGCGGCACAGTGGTGTCGATGCCGTCGATGATCAATTCTCCCAGCGCGCGTTTCAGGCGGGCCAGCGCCTCTGCGCGGTCGCGCCCATGGACGATTAACTTGCCAATCAAGCTGTCATAATAGGGCGGAATGGAATAGCCGCCATATATGGCCGAATCCATCCGCACGCCCAAACCACCCGGGGCGTGAAAGGTTTTGATATTGCCCGGGCAGGGCGCGAAATTGGGCAGACGCTCGGCGTTGATGCGCACTTCGATGGCGTGGCCGTTGATGTGCAAATCTTTTTGCTCAAAGGATAAATCCAGCCCAGCCGCGACGCGAATCTGCTCGCGCACCAAATCTACACCAAAAATAGCTTCGGTGACGGGATGTTCCACCTGCAGGCGGGTGTTCATTTCGATAAAGAAAAACTCACCGTTTTCGTATAGAAATTCAATCGTGCCCGCGCCGATATAGTTGATTTTGGCCACGGCATCGGCGCAGATTTTGCCGATTTTCGCCCGCAGATCGGGGGAAATCGAGGGGCCAGGCGCTTCTTCGAAAACCTTTTGGTGGCGGCGCTGCAAAGAGCAGTCCCGCTCGCCCAGATGCACGGCGCGGCCCCGGCCATCCCCGAAAACTTGGATTTCGATATGGCGCGGTTTTTGCAG
>CAXNIF010000014.1:0-11452 GCA_964202345.1 Cypionkella sp. | reverse complement strand
AGCGCATGGCCAAATTCGTGAAACAAAGTCCGCGCGTCATCATGCGATAACAGCGCGGGCGCGCCTTTGGCAAAGTTGCAGATGTTCAACACCACGGGGCGCTGATCGCCGCCCAATTTGCGCTGAGATCGCAGCGCCGAACACCACGCGCCCGATCTTTTGGAGGGGCGGGCAAAGTAATCGCCGATAAAGACCGCGATATGCTGGCCTGCGCGGGTCACTTCCCAAGCGCGGGCATCGGGATGATAGAGCGGCATATCCAGCGGCGTGAAATCCAGCCCAAACAGGCGCGTGGCGCAGTCAAACTGCGCCGCCAACATCGATTCAAGCGAGAAGTAATTCTTCAGCGCGGCAGCGTCCAAATCATGCAAAGCGGCCTTAAGGATGCGCGAATAATAGCGCCAATCCCATGGTTGCAATGGGCCTGTTTCGCCGTCTTGGTGCAGCATATCTTCCAGCTTGGCGGCATCGTCTTGCGCCTTTTTTCGGGCAGGTTGCCAGACCTTTGACAGCAGCGCGCGCACTTGGGCAGGGGTCTGGGCCATTTCGGGGGCAAGTTTGTAATCGGCAAAACTCGCGTAGCCCAGGGCGCGGGCACGTTCATGCCGCAAGGCCAGCATTTCTGCCGCAATGGCGCGGTTGTCATGGGCATTGCCATTGGCCCCGCGCGCGGCCCAAGCGGTAAAGGCCTTTTCCCGAAGGGCGCGGTTGGGGCAATATTCCAAAAACGGCACAATCAACGAGCGTGACAGCGTGATCACCGGCCCTGATGCGCCCATCGCCTGCCCTGCGGCGCGGGCAGAGTCCAACAAATCTTTGGGCAGGCCCGTGCTGTCGGTGAGGGGCATCGACCAGCCGCGCTCTTCGGCCAGAAGATTTTGCGAGAATGTCGTGCCCAAAACGGCCAGGCGCGCCTTCACTTCGGTCAGCCGTTCGGCGGCTTTGCCCGTCAGCTGCGCCCCCGCGCGGATGAACATTTGATGATATAAATACAAAACGCGCGCTTGTTCGGGGGTCAAGCCCAGCCCTTCCCGATCTGCCCAAAGCTGCTCTATCCGCGCAAACAATGCCTTGTTATTGATGATTTCCGATGAAAAAGCCGAGAGCTTGGGGGCAAGCTCGCGCTGCAAGGATTCGCGCAGATCGGTGCTGTCGGCGCTGGCCAAATTGAAGAACAGGCCTGACACGCGGTCAAGCAAGCCTTCGCTTAATTCCAACGCGGCGATGGTGTTATCAAAACTCGGCGCATCTGAGCAGGTGGCGATGGCGGTGATATTGTCGCGCGCTTGCGCCAAGGCCATATCAAAGGCAACCGCAAAATCAGCATCCAGAATTTCGGCAAAGGGGGGCAGGGCAAAGGGGCCGTCCCATTCGCGCAATAAGGCGTTCATTTGCTTCCTTTCTCGGCAAGCTTGGGCGCAAAACTTTCGACATAGGCGACCAGTTGCGGCAAGCAATAGCTGCGTAGATCATAGTTATTCTGCGCATGGCGGCGTGCCGCTGTGCGCAGGTGCAGATATTTTTCGGGGTGGGCCAGCGCGTCAATCAAGGCCGCAGACCAGCCCTTGATATCAAAAAAGTCAACCATCGTGGCGGTTTGTCCTTGTGTCATTGCTTCGCGGACGGGGGCGGTGTCGGAGGCGATGATATGGCATCCCGCTGCCATCGCCTCGATGGAAGACCAACTCAGCACAAAGGGATAGGTCAAATAGGCATGCGCGCGCGAGACATGGAGCAGATTCTTGAAATCAGGATAGGGCACCTTGCCCATAAAATGCACGCGCGACAGATCAAGTTGATCTTTGACCTCATCCAAAAAGATGTCTTTCCATGTTTTGCCTTCGGGCGCGGTAGGGCCATAAGACACCTCATTGCCGCCGACCAAAATCACTTGGGCTTTGGGGCGTGCGCGCAATACCTCTGGCAGGGCGCGCATAAAGATATGATAGCCGCGATAGGGTTCTAAATTGCGATTCACAAAGGTCAGCACCTCGTCGCCATGGGCCACGGTTTGGCCATTGGGCAGGGCAAAGGTGGCATTGGCATTGGGCGCCAGCGCGTGGGTATCCACCCCGTCGTGAATAACGGTGATCCTTTGGCGCAAAAGGTCGGGATGCGTATCTGCCTGAAAATGCGTGGGCGAAAGCGCGGCATCGGCATGCACCAGGCTTTGGGTCAAATAGGCCGCCCGCCCTTGCGAAATCATCATCTGATCAAAGCCGTTTTTGGCAAACTCGGGATCAAACCCGACATCTGCACCGCTGCCGCGATAGTAAAATTCGGCGTAGACAATCAATTTGGCCGTGGGCCAGACCTCTTTCAAAAATAGGCTTTCCCCCCAACCCGAATGGGCAAAAATCACGTCGGGAAAATAGCCTTGACCATCGCGCAAAGTGGCCGCTGCGCGCGCCACCACAACGCCGCGATCAGACATTTGGGTGTAATTGCGCCCCAATCGCGTGGCCGATGCGTCAACCGGTTGCGGCTGAAAATTGTATTTCACATGCGGCAAAGATAT
Source organism: Cypionkella sp. (assembly GCA_964202345.1). GTDB lineage: Bacteria > Pseudomonadota > Alphaproteobacteria > Rhodobacterales > Rhodobacteraceae > Cypionkella. The sequence continues at coordinate 8,934 of CAXNIF010000014.1, read as the reverse complement.
CTTGCGGTTGTTGGCGCTATCGGTGATGGCCAGAACGTCATGGCCGCGTTTTGCCAATTCGGGGGCGAGGTGTAAAAATTGAGCGGGAAAGTTTTGGTGGACAAATAAAATCTTCAAAAAACATCTCCAAAGGCGGCTTGCATCAAAGCTCGAGTATAATCGGTTTTTGGCGCGCTGAAAACCTGATCGGCGCTGCCAGATTCAAGGATATCGCCTTGGCGCATGACCATAACCTGATGGGACATGGCGCGCACCACCCGCAGATCATGGCTGACAAAAACATAGGCCAGTCCCCATTTTTGTTGCAGCGCGCGCAGAAGGTCTACGATTTGAACCTGAACAGTCATATCCAGCGCCGATGTTGGCTCGTCCAGCACCACAAGTTTGGGCCGCAAGATCATGGCGCGGGCAATGGCAATGCGCTGGCGCTGCCCGCCTGAAAACTCGTGTGGGTAGCGCGTGGCCATGGCGGGGTCTAGCCCGACATCGGACATGATTTGCGCCACCATCTCATCGGCGTTTTGCCCCGCTGTGCCATGCACGCCCAGACCTTCGGCAATGATTTGGCCCGCTGTCATGCGCGGTGAAAGGCTGCCAAAAGGGTCTTGGAACACGATTTGCATATCGCGCCGAAAGGGACGCAGTTGGCGGGCGGATAGTTTTTGCAGATCGCGGCCCAAAAACAGCACTTTGCCCTGCGCAGAGACCAGCCGCAAAATGGCCAGCGCCAGCGTGGTTTTGCCAGAGCCAGATTCGCCCACCACGCCCAAGGTCTCTCCCGCGCGGAGGGTAAGCGCGGCCTTATTGACGGCCTTTACATGCCCCGTCACCCGCCGCAACAAGCCCGTTTGAATGGGAAACCAAACGCGCAGATCGCTGACCTCTAGCACGGTTGGGGCGTCTTTTGGCACCGGTGGGGGCACACCTTTGGCCGCCGCCGCCAAGAGCTGCTGGGTATAGGGATGCTGGGGCGCGGCAAAAACCACGTCGGTTTTGCCCATCTCGACAATCTGTCCACCCTGCATCACGCATACCCGATCTGCGATGCGGCGAACGATATGCAAATCATGGGTGATGAACAGCATCGAAAGATTTTCGCTGCGCTTTAATTCGGCAAGCAAATCCAGAATTTGCGCCTGAATTGTGACATCCAGCGCGGTTGTCGGCTCGTCTGCGATTAGCAATTCGGGGCCATTGGCCAGCGCCATGGCAATCATCACGCGCTGGCGCTCGCCGCCAGAGAGCTGATGCGGATAGGCGGTAAGCCGGTTTTCGGGGTTGCGGATACCGACTTTGGTCAACAGATCAATCGTGCGGTTGCGCGCGGCGGCGCCCGTCAGCCCTTGATGCAGGGCCAGGCTTTCGCCGATTTGTTTGGCGATCATATGCAAAGGGTTCAGCGAGGTCATCGGCTCTTGAAAAATAAAGCTAATGTCATTGCCGCGCAGGCGTTGCAGCGCCTTTTTATCCGCCCCGATCATTTCGGCACCATTATAGCGCACCGATCCCGTCAGGCGCGCATTGTCGCCAAGCAAGCCCACAACCGATAGGGCGGTGATGGATTTGCCGCTCCCAGATTCGCCCACAATGGCCAATGTCTCGCCACGTTCCAGATGAAAGGATAGCCCGCGCACGGCGGGAACAAATCTGTTCTCTTGGGCAAAGCTGATGGAGAGGTTGATAACTTGCAAAAGGCTCATGAAAAGGTCTTTCGCGGGTCAAAGGCATCGCGCACGCCTTCAAAAATGAAAACAAGCAAGGACAGCATGATGGTAAAGGTGAAGAACGCCGTAAAGGCAAGGCTGGGCGTTTGCAGGTTTTGCTGGGCTTGCCGCGAGAGTTGCCCAAGGCTGGGCAGGTTGGCGGGCAGGCCATAGCCCAAATAGTCGAGTGCGGCGAGCGATCCGATCGTGCCAGAGATGATAAAAGGCAGCATGGTCAGCGTGGCCACCATGGCATTGGGCAGCACATGGCGGAACATGATTTTGGCATCCGATACCCCCAGCGCACGCGCCGCGCGCACATATTCGAAATTGCGCGCTCGTAGAAACTCGGCGCGCACCACGCCCACCAGCGACATCCAGCCAAAGGCGACCATCAGGGCGACCAAAATCCAGAAGCTGCGGTTCCAGACGGAAAAGACGATGATGATGACATACAGCGAAGGAATGCCTCCCCAGATTTCCAAGATGCGCTGAAAGATCAAATCGACCCAGCCGCCGAAATAGCCCTGCACGGCCCCCGCCGCGATGCCAATCACCGATGTCAGCGCAGTGACGATCAGCGCAAAGCCGACCGACAGGCGAAAGCCATAGATCACCCGCGCCAGAACGTCGCGGGCGGTGTCGTCGGTGCCCAAAAGGTGGTTTTCATCGGGGGCCGATGGGGCGGACTTTCCCTGTAGATTGTTGATTGTGTTATAGGAATAGGGGATGGGCGCCCACAGGATGCGGCCCTGTTCAAAGCCTTCGGTGCTGGTGTCAAAACGGCCAGATTGGATAGAGCCGATCAGGCCCTTTGGATCGTCAAAACATCCCAAAAGCCCGCCAGAACGGATCAGACACGCGACTTCGGGGGATTTGTAATTGGCTTCGGTTTGAAAATCGCCGCCAAAATCCTTCTCGGAATAAAAGGTCAAAAACGGCATGCGCCATTCGCCGCGATACTGCACCAAAAGGGGTTTGTCATTGGCCAAGACTTCGGCAAACAGGGACAGGCCAAATAGGATAGAAAAAATAACCAGCGACCAATAGGCGCGTTTATTGGCGCGAAAGTTGCGCCAGCGGCGGGCGTTTAAGGGCGAGAGTTGCATCATCCCCTCCGTTCAAAATCAATGCGGGGATCAACCCAGACATACATCAGATCGGAAATAATTCCCACCACCAGCCCCATCAGGCCAAAGGCAAACAAGGTGCCAAAAATGACGGGATAGTCGCGCTCGACCGCCGAACGATAGCCCAGTTGGCCCAGCCCGTCCAAACTGAAAATCGTTTCAATAATCAAACTGCCCCCAAAAAAAACCGAGATGAACAGCGCGGGAAACCCAGCGATCACAATCAGCATCGCGTTGCGAAAGACATGGCCATAGAGCACCCGCCGCTCTGGCAGGCCCTTGGCGCGGGCGGTCATGACATATTGTTTTTTGATTTCGTCCAAAAAGCTGTTTTTGGTAAGCAAGGTCAGCGTGGCAAAGCTGGCGATGGTGCTGGCGGTGACGGGCAGGGCGATGTGCCACAGGTAGTCCAGCACTTTGCCGATGGGGGACAGCTCGGCCCAATTGCTGGACGTTAGGCCGCGTAGCGGAAAAATCTGCCAATAAGACCCGCCCGCAAACAGCACGAGCAGCATCACCGCCACCAAAAGGCCAGGAATGGCATAGGCGGCAATGATGACGCCGCTTGTCCAACTGTCGAATCTTGATCCATCGCGCACCGCTTTGCGGATGCCCAGCGGGATGGAAATCAGATAGGCAATCAGCGTTGACCATAGGCCCAGCGTGATCGACACGGGCAGTTTTTCGATGATTAAATCCATCACGCTGGCGCTGCGAAAATAGCTTTCGCCAAAATCAAAGCGCAGAAATTTTCCCATCATGATAAAGAATCGTTCTGTGGTTGGGATCATTTCTTTGTCGCAATCTTGGGCCTGCTGGGTCAAATTGCCTTCGTATCCCGCAGGGCAAACAAAGCGGGCAAAGCCAAATTCAACTTCGAGTTTGGCCACAAATTCGGGCGGCAGGCCGCGCGATCCCACATAAGAAGCATCTTCGCTTTGCGCCGTGGCAGGGTCGCCGCCGCCGCGCACCGCCTCTAGCGCGTCGCCTTCGCCTTCAAGGCGCGCTTCGATTTGGTCAAAGGGGCCGCCGGGGACAAATTGGGTCAAGGCAAAATTGATGACCATGATCCCAAACAGCGTTGGGACCACCAAGATCAAGCGGCGCAGGATATAGGAAATCATGCTATTTCAGCACGCCATCGGCCTTTAGCTTTTCGGCTTTGGCCGCGTCGAACCACCAGAAATCAAGATTGCCCAAGGCATAGGGCGGCAGTTTTTCGGGAAATCCATATTGATCGTAATAGGCGACCGTATGGGTGTTTTTATACCACTGCGGCACGTTGAAATGTAAGGTGCGCAAAACGCGGTCAAGGGTTCGGGTGGCGATGTCCAGCTCGCTGCGCGTATCGGCGGCTTCGACGGCATCTAGCAGTTTATCCACGGCAAGATTGGCCAGCCCCATGCGGTTGCGGGTAGAGTTGTCGCGCGTGGTGCTGGCGTAACCTTGCTTCATCTCTGCCCCTGGCTCGTAGCCATTGACGGGATTGGCGGTAATCATATCAAAGTCGAAATTGGGCGGATCCACGCGCTGGCTGAACTGCGCAAAATCAACCGAGGTCAGCACCGCATCCACCCCCAGCGCGCGCAGGTTTTCCACATAGGGGGCGATGATACGTTCAAAGGCGGGGCTGGCGTTGAGAAACTCGACGCTTAATTTGTCGCCCGCCGCATTCACGCGTATCCCGTCTGGCCCCGCTGTCCAGCCCGCTTCGTCCAAAAGGGCGGATGCCGCGCGCAGGTTCTTGCGATCGAGGTTGGCCTCTGCGCCTGACACGGGCGGCAGAACGGCATCGGCGGTTAAGATGCTGGCATCGAGCAATCCCTCATCGACAAGGGGTTGCAGCAGGGCGATTTCTTCGGGGGTTGGCACGCCTTTCGCCTCCATTGCGGTATTGGCAAAGAAGGATGGCACGCGCGCATAAAGATCATAGAACAGCGTCTGGTTCGACCATTCGAAATTGAACATCAGGCCAATCGCTTGGCGCACACGGATGTCTTGGAATTTCTCGCGGCGCAGGTTGAAGATGAAACTTTGTGTGCTGGCAATCGACCCATCGGGTAGCGCGGCCTTGACCACTGCGCCGTTTTTCAGGTTTTCAAAATCATAACCGGTGGCCCATTGTTTGGACGAAGACTCGTTATGAAATGTGAAGACCCCTGATTTGAACCCTTCGAAGGCGGCGTTGGTATCGCCGAAATATTCCACGCGGATGCGGTCAAAGTTATTGCGCCCTGCCATCATCGGGTGATCGGCGCCCCAATAATCGGGGTTGCGCTTGAAGATGATCTGTTGGCCCGCGCGCAGACTGTCCAGCACATAGGCGCCGGTGCCCAGCATCGGCTCTAGGCTGCTTTCCTCGAGATCGCGGTTGTTCGCGGTGTAATCGGCCTTGGACACAATCGTCAGCCCACCCGCCAGCGCAGGCATGTCGCGCATGGCCGTGCCGGGGGTGAAGGTGAATTTGACCGTGTGATCGTCGATTGTTTCGACCGATTGGAATTTCTCGTTGGCGATGGTGCGAAACTCGGCAATGCCCTTGTCGCGAAACAGCTCGTAGGAAAAGACCACATCAGAGGCGGTCATGGGGCTGCCATCGGAAAAGGTTACATCTTTGCGCAGATGAAAGATCACAAAAGAGCGATCGGCGGGATATTCCATCGTCTCGCAAAGCAAGCAATAAGACGCACCAATTTCTTCCGCCGTGCCGGTCAAGATCGATTCGTAAAACACCGATCCCAAGCCACTGGCAGTGCCCTTGACCGAATAAGGGTTGATGCTGTCAAAAGTGCCAAGCGCGGCGATTGAAATCTCGCCGCCTTTGGGGGCGTTTGGGTTGACATAGGGCAGATGGGCAAAATCTGGTGCCAGATTTAAATTGCCAAAAGTGGAAATACCGTGGGCGGTGATTATGTCTTGTCCCTGCGCCAGATGGGCATAGGTCAGGCCAAGCGCCAAAACAGCAATTTGACCGAAGCGGCCCGCAGAGCGGGGTTTCGTTGTGGTGGACATTCATGCCTCCTGTCGCGGATGGTGCGCGATGGTTTGCCCCGCGCCTCTTGTTCTATTTGGTGCTAAACTTAATTCGGAAAAGGGCGGCGCTACAAGCAATCTTTGCGGCTTTGCGCGCGCGGGGCCCAAATGCAAAAGGCCGCGCAAAACGCGCGGCCTTTTTTGATGGATTGGGGCAGGATTATGGGACTGTCGCCAGATATGCGATCAAGTTTGCGCGGTCTTCGACCTTGGGCAGGCCCGCAAATGACATCTTGGTGCCCGGCACATAGGCCTTTGGGTTCAACAAAAACGCCTCTAGATTTTCGGGCGACCATACATCCGACGCCATGGCCATCAAACCATCGGAATAGCCAAAGCCCGCCGAAGCCGCCTTGGCCTTGCCAACGATACCGTTCAAATGCGGGCCAGTGCCATCGCTGCCGTCAAGTTTGTGGCAGGCCTTGCATTTGCTAAACACCTTTTCCCCCGCTGCCGCATCGGCCGATGCCAATACCACGGCGAAATCTGGGCCTTCCTCGGCCGCCTCGGCGGTTTCGGATTCGCCCGTGTCTATTGTATAGGCTTGCGCCATCTCTTCTTTGCCATGGCCGCCCCCTGCGGAATACAGCACATCGGCGGCCCAGCCCCCCATCAGATAAAACAGCAAAGAGCCGCAAATCGCAGCCGTTACTTTGGTAAGTGTCATTGTGTCGAACATATCTTGCCTTTCCTATCGCCCGCAATCTTCGGCGCAGGCCACATCTTGGGTTGATGCTATCTACCCGCTTCCCCCATCGTCTTTCAAGGTGTAGTAGCGCGACCAATCGCCACGATTCAAAGTTTTTCTAACGGAGTTGAACCAAATGGCAGAAAAAATCGCCTTTCAAGGAGAGTTGGGGGCCTATTCGCATCAGGCTTGCGTGCAGGCGCGCCCCGATTTTACGCCGCTGCCCTGCGCCACCTTTGAAGAAGTGGTCGAAGTCACCCAAGCGGGAGAGGCCGATTTGGCGATGCTGGCGGTGGAAAATTCGACCTATGGGCGCGTGGCGGATGTTCATTCTCTATTGCCTAAGGCGGGATTGCATATCGTGGACGAGGCGTTCGTTCGGGTGCATGTGAACCTTTTGGGGGTCAAGGGCGCGCAGTTGGATCAGATCACCGAGGCGCATGGTCATGTGGTGATATTGCCACAATGTGCGGGGTTTTTGCGCCAACATGGGATTAAGGGGAAGGTGTCATCCGACAACGCCCGCGCCGCGCGCGAAGTGGCGGCGGCGGGGGATGTCACGCGTGCCGCGCTGGCCAGCGAACTCGCGGCGCAGATTTATGGGCTGGACGTGATTGCGCCCCAAATCGAAGACCAGCAAAACAACACCACGCGGTTTTTGGTGATGGGGCGGGTCGCAGACCATTCCCGCCGCGCCGGCGTGATGATGACAACCTTCACCTTTCGCGTGCGCAATATCCCTGCGGCCCTGTATAAGGCGCTGGGCGGCTTTGCGACAAATGGCGTGAATATGACCAAGCTGGAAAGCTATATGGTCGGCGGCAGTTTCACCGCAACCGAGTTTTACGCCGATATCGAAGGCCACCCCGAAGATGCGCCTGTGGCAAGGGCGTTGGAGGAGCTGGGGTATTTTACATCATCCTTGAATATCTTGGGGGTTTATCCAGCGGATCGGCAGAGGGGTTGACGTGTATATACGTTTTGTGCATACGATGTGCGTGTAAACTCGTAGAGGGCTTATTGAATTGGGCAAGATCAGAACGGCGACCCTTGAAGAAATCAGGGAAATGCGCGCGCGCGGCGAAATTTTTCCGACTCGCCCCGATGCCCCCGAAATTGACATGCCCGATGGGTTCTGGGACAGCGCGACGCTGCAAGCCCCCCTTGTCAAATCCACCATCTCTATGCGCGTAGACCCCGATATTTTGGATTTCTTCAAATCCCAAGGCGCGGGGCATTTGACGCGGATGCACGCGGTGCTGCGCGCCTATGTCGATGCGCAAAAGGCCAAGCAAAAACGCTAAATTACTCCCCCCTTGGATACCGCTTGCTTTCCTCCAGCACGTTCAAATCCATATGGTTGCGCATATATCTTTCGCTGGCTGCGCGCAGTGGTTGGTAATCCCATGGGTAATAGGTGCCATTGCGCAGCGCTTCATAGACTACCCAGCGGCGGGCTTGGGACGCGCGCACTTCTTCGTCGTAGCGGGGCAAATCCCAACGCTCGGCCACCATGTTTTGAAAATGCGCCAAAACCTCGGCGGCGCGGGGATCGCCCGCAAGGTTCACCTCTTCGTCGGGGTCAGCGGCCAGATCGAACAATTGGTCATCATCGGCAAGGCAATGGATGAATTTCCACGCGCCTTGGCGCAGGGCGACCATTGGTGTGATCGTGCCCTCGGCGGCGTATTCCATGGCAACTGGATATGCGCGCACGGCCCCCAAGGCCAGCGGCACAAGGCTGACCCCATCTGTCCAAGGCATGATATCCGCCATCATCACCCCCGCCAAATCGCATAAGCTGGGCAGCACATCCAGCGTCGATACGGGCGTGTCTATCCGCACGGGGGGCAGATTGGGTGACATGATCATCAGCGGCACACGTGCACTGCCTTCGAAAAAGTTCATCTTGAACCACAATCCCTTGCGGCCCAGCATTTCCCCGTGATCGGACAAAAACACCACAATCGCCTCTTGGCGCGACGCCTCTAGGGCGGCGAAAATTTCACCAATTTTATCGTCAACATAGGAAATATTGGCAAAATAACCTTGGCGGGCGCGGCGGATATGGTCATCCGTCACCTCTAGCCCGCGCCAGTCGCAGGCATCCATCAAGCGCTGCGAATGGGCGTCCATATCGGCATAGTCTAACGCGGGGGGAGGCTCACATTCGGGGGCACCCTCATACAAATCCCAATAGCGGCGGCGGGCCACAAATGGGTCGTGCGGATGGGTGAAAGAGACTGTCAAACACCAAGGCCGCGCATCCGCCCCGCGCGAGAGGTCATAGATTTTTTGCACCGCCTCATGGGCGACGTCATCGTCATATTCCAATTGGTTGGTAATCTCGGCCACCCCCGCCCCCGTGACAGAGCCAAGG
>CAXNIF010000013.1:0-11574 GCA_964202345.1 Cypionkella sp. | reverse complement strand
GCATTTTGCGCGGGGCAAGCAATTGGTCGCGGGCAATTTCATGATTGCGGGCCATTTGATCACCGCAGCGAACACCTCGATTTGGGACATTCCCCTGCCCAAAGCTGCGGCTTCTAGTTTACTGGCTGATACGCGAGCAGGCTTTACTTGGCTGGACGATTTGGCCGCAGTAGGTGACACCAGCGCGCGGGCTTTGGCGCAAAGTTGGACATTTGATTGGATCGCGCGATTTGGTGGCGGTGCAGGCAAAGGTTGGGGTGCAGAATTAACGGGGCGCCGCTTGATTCGCTGGGTCAATCATGCGCCGTTTTTGCTCACCGGGCGCACGCCTGCGGACAGTAGCCTATTTTTTGCCACTGCGTCAGCACAAGTTTTCTACCTATCTAGGCGGTGGCAAAAGACTGCCCCCGGGATTGCAAGAATCGAGTCCTTGACAGGACTGATCTATGCTGGGCTTGCCTTGGAGGGACTGGGCGATGTTGTGCCTCAGGCCCAAGCGGCGCTGATCCAAGAATGTGAGCAAGGGATCAACACCGATGGCGGCATCATCACCCGCAATCCCGAAGAATTGCTCGAGGTGTTCACTCTGCTGACTTGGGCCGAACATGCGATGGTCAATGTTGGCAGGCCGCCCCCACGCGCCCTAAGTGTGGCCATAGAACGTATCGCCCCTTGTTTGCGGCTGTTGCGTCATTCCGATGGGGGGCTGGCACGTTTCCACGGAGGTGGACGCGGGGCAGAAGGCCGACTAGATCAATCGCTGTCTGCGGCAGGGATCAAAGCGACCGGCTTTTCTGGGCCCGCAAAAGCCATGGGCTTTGCCCGACTTTCTGCGGGGCGCACCAGCGTGATCATCGACGCGGCAAGCCCGCCAATCGGAGAGGCTGGCCACGATGGCCATGCGTCAACCGCCGCATTTGAAATGACCTCCGCCCGCCGTCCGCTGATTGTATCTTGTGGCTCTGGGCGCCAATTCGGGGCCGATTGGTGGCGCGCGGGGCGTGCGACTGTGTCGCATTCAGCACTCACCATTGGGGGATCGTCGTCATCACGCATGTTGGATGGCAAAGGCCGTGAATCGGCTGGCAGCTATGGCGATGTGGCTCAGGTCTTTGATGAAAAACGCGCCGGATTGCCCGATGGTTTGCATCTATCACTAAGCCATGATGGCTGGGCCAAGACCCATGGCCTGTCGCATACTCGCGAATTTTGGCTTACTCCAGATGGGCGAAAGCTATCTGGGCTGGATCGTTTGGCGCCCCACAATGACATCGAAAAACAACGGCTCGAGCGGGCCTTGTCCGATCACTGGGTTGAAGGCATTGGCGCTGCGATCAGGTTCCATCTGCATCCAGATGTAGATGCCACCTTAGATCTGGGCGGGACAGCCGTGTCTATGGCGCTAAAGAGCGGGGAGATATGGGTGTTTCGCCATGACGGGCGTGCGGCGCTGACGCTTGAGCCTTCGATCTATCTTGACAATGCACGGTTGCGCCCACGGCAAACGCTGCAAATCATCCTGACCGCCCGCTTGCGGGAAAATGAAACGCGTATCGGCTGGACGTTTGCCAAAGCAAAGGATACTCCGCTGGCCATCCGCGATGTGACGCAGGACGAAATGCCTGCTGATTTCTGATCTGCAAAAGGGTCTTGTCATGACAAATCTGGTTCCCATTGGGCGCGCATTGATATCAGTTTCCGACAAAACAGGTATTTTGGACTTGGCCCGCGCGCTGGCGGCGCAAGGGGTAGAGCTCATCTCGACAGGCGGGACAGCAGGTTTGTTGCGGGCGGCAGGGATCATGGTGCGGGATGTCGCCGATCTTACGGGTTTTCCTGAAATGATGGATGGGCGCGTCAAAACACTGCACCCCAATGTGCATGGCGGGTTGCTGGCGCTGCGCGATGATGACGAACATTTGCTGGCGATGGCTGCACATGGCATTGAACCGATCGACTTGCTGATTGTGAATCTTTACCCGTTCCAGGCCACTGTTGCCCGTGGCGGCGACCATGCCACTTGCATTGAAAACATCGATATTGGCGGGCCTGCGATGATTCGCGCGGCGGCAAAAAATCATCGTTTTGTCGCGGTGGTTACCGATCCATCAGATTACGGCGGCTTGCTGGATCAAATGCGCGCGCAAGGTGGGGCGACCTCGCTGGCTTATCGTCAAAAGCTGGCGCTTGCCGCCTATGCGCGCACGGGGGCCTATGACGCCGCAGTGTCGGCGTGGATGGCCGGGCAATTTGATACGCCCTTTGCGCCCAGCCGCGCCTTTGGCGGCCAATTGGCCCAAAAGTTGCGTTACGGGGAAAATCCCCATCAAAAGGCGGCCTTTTATACCGATGGCTCGCAGCGCCAAGGCGTAGCCACCGCGCGCCAATGGCAAGGAAAAGAGCTGTCCTATAACAACATCAATGACACCGATGCCGCCTTTGAATTGGTGGCCGAGCTTGCCGATTCGGGCCCCGCTTGCGCCATCATCAAACACGCCAACCCTTGCGGGGTGGCCACCGGTGCCACGTTGAAAGAGGCCTATTTGCGCGCCTATCATTGTGACCAAACATCGGCCTTTGGCGGCATTGTTGCCCTGAACCGCGAACTTGATGCCGAAACAGCCGCGGAAATTACGTCCATCTTCACCGAAGTTGTGATTGCACCCGGCGCAAGCGATGCCGCCCGCGCGATATTTGCTGAAAAGAAAAACCTGCGCCTTCTGACGACGTCTGGCCTGCCCGACCCGCACGAATCTGGCATTGTTTATCGCCAAGTTGCAGGTGGTTTTTTGGCTCAGGATCGTGACATCGGCCATATCACAGCGGCCGATTTGAAGATTGTGACCAAACGCGCGCCGACGCCTGCGGAACTGGGCGATTTACTCTTTGCCTGGAAAGTGGCCAAGCATGTTAAATCAAATGCCATCGTCTATGTGAAAGACGGCGCAAGCGTGGGGATCGGTGCGGGACAAATGAGCCGGATTGACAGCACCCGCATAGCGGCCCGCAAGGCAGAAGATATGGCCACCGCCCTTGGTCTGCCCGCCACTCCCACAATTGGGTCTGTTGTTGCCTCGGATGCGTTTTTTCCCTTTGCCGATGGATTGATCGCTGCCGCACAGGCTGGGGCCACGGCCATCATTCAACCCGGCGGTTCGATGCGCGATGACGAGGTGATCGCAGCGGCGGATGCCGCGGGACTTGCGATGATATTCACCGGTCAGCGTCATTTTAGGCATTAAATTGATCCGCGTATTTTTCACAGCTTTTCTTGTTTTTGGGCTGGATCAGGCCATTAAATGGTATGTGCTTTTTCAGCTAAACCTTGTGCAGCTTTTCGCCATTGACGTGCTGCCGCCCTATTTGAATTTGCGCATGGCTTGGAATTATGGCGTGAATTTTGGTCTTTTCGCCACCGATAATGTCGCAACAAGATATGTGCTGATCGCCGTGGCCTTGGCCATTTGCGCGGGTGTTTTAATCTGGATGAAACGCAATCCCATGCCGCTTTTGGGGCAAGTGGCCGCTGGCCTACTGATCGGGGGCGCGCTGGGCAATGTTCTGGATCGAATTCTCTATGGTGCGGTGGCGGATTTTCTGAACATGTCATGTTGCGGTATAAATAACCCATTTTCGTTTAATCTGGCCGATATTTCGATTTTTATTGGGGCAATTGGGCTGGCCTTTTTATCCGATCCGCCCAAGAAAAATGCGCAGTGACGGCGGCGTCTTGATGGTTTATGCTGCCACCGAATGATGGGGAGAGTGTTCTATGCGGCCTTCGATCTTGGGCTTTTCAATGGTGTTTTTCGCGGGCGCTCTCTTGATGGGATGTGCAGGCGAGACGGCCCCAAATTTGATGAATCTGCGCTCTGATAGCTCTGGCCCAGATGAATTTGCGATATTGCCCGTAAAGCAATTGGCATTGCCAAAAGATTTGGCCGTTTTGCCGCCGCCGACGCCAAATGGCACAAATCTGGTGGATCCCGACCCTAGGGGAGATGCCATTGCGGCCTTGGGGGGAAAACAGCGCCTTGATGGCCCCATCGATAACAGCATTGTCACCTACGCGTCGCGCGGCGGTGTGACCCCGGACATTCGCGCTATTTTGGCCGCCGAAGACCTAGAGTTTCGCAAGCGCAACAGTGGGCGCTTGCTAGAACGCTGGCTCAAGGTGACCACATACTTCAAAGCCTACCGCAACCAGTCATTGGATCAAACTGCCGAACTCGCGCGCTGGCGGGCAAAAGGTGTGGCGACGCCATCTGCCCCACCGCCGCCCGTAAAGTAACTGCGCCGAACTTGAATCGCCGCAGATCATCCATACTTATCCCGCATTAGCTGGATCAAGGTATGTGATGATGCCCCAATTGTTGCGTAATGCTGTGATATTTTGGTCTTTAGCCCTACCCGCTATGGCCGTGCCCGTCACCGATTTTTCTTTGGAAAATGGCCTACAAGTTGTTGTGATCGAAGATCACCGCGCCCCCGTTGTCACGCATATGGTCTGGTATAAAACGGGCGGTGCCGATGAGATTGCAGGGCAATCAGGCATCGCGCATTTCTTTGAACACCTGATGTTCAAAGGCACCGATACCATGGCACCTGGTGAATTCTCGGCCATCGTTGCGGCCAGCGGTGGCAGTGACAACGCCTTTACCTCTCATGATTATACAGGGTATTTCCAACGGGTCGCTTCCGAACAATTGGGCGAAATGATGCGCCTAGAAGCCGACCGAATGGTGAATTTAAACCTCTCGCAAGAAAATGTAGACACCGAACGAGACGTGGTTCTGGAAGAGCGGGGCCAAGTGATTGACAGCGACCCTGCCGCCCTATTGTTCGAACAAATGGCGGCCGCGCAGTATCTGAACCACCCCTATGGAAAACCTGTAATCGGGTGGAGGCATGAAATTGAACAGCTTACCCGCACAGCCGCTTTGGATTTTTATGCCCGCCATTATGCCCCAAATAATGCCATTCTTGTGGTTGCTGGCGATGTTAACCCTGCCGATGTGCGCGCTTTGGCGCAGCAGTATTATGGGCCTTTGCTTCCCAGCAAGACCTTGCCTGCACGTATGCGTCCACAAGAACCCCCGCAATTGTCAGAGCGTCGATTAAGACTTGCAGATGACCGCGTGGCCCAGCCATTTGTAAACCGCAGTTACATCGCCCCCGAACGCAATCAGGGCGATCAAAAGCAAGCGGCGGCCCTTACCATTTTGGCGGAAATCCTGGGGGGTTCAGGCGCGAATTCGGTCTTGGCGCGTGCCTTGCAATTTGACAGCGACATCGCCCTTGAAACCTATGCCTATTATCATGGCACCTCCGTAGATCCATCCGTATTTGGCATTGGTGTTGTGCCCAATGAGGGCGTTTCTTTGCAAAAAGCCGAAGATGCAATGGACAAGGCCATCGCCGCATTTTTGAAGGATGGTGTCGATGAGGCCTTGCTAAAGCGGATTAAAGCCCAAATTCGCGCCGCCGAAATATATGCCCGCGATGGGGTGTCTAACTTAGCCGATATGTATGGCGAAGCACTGGCAATCGGTTTGCGCGTTCAAGATGTGCAAGAATGGCCCAAACTACTGGAAAACGTGACAAGCGCAGAAATAATGGCGGCCGCTCGTGCTGTTTTACAACGAAAGAACGCGGTCACTGGATGGCTAGAAAGCGGAGAAGCACAATGATTCGCGCCCTGATTTTGACGGTTGCCATGACACTGGCCTTTCCGGCAGCCTCGGCGGTTCAGCCAGTCGAAGTGACCTCACCTGGCGGAATCAAAGCTTGGTTGCTGCAAGATGAAACCATCCCCTTCGCGGCTTTGGAAATCTTTTTCATCGGTGGCACATCGCTAGACCCCACAGGAAAGCGCGGTGCCGTTAGGTTGATGACCAACTTGCTTGAGCAGGGCGCGGGTGATTTAAATGCGCAGGATTTTGCCGCGGCACGCGACGATTTGGCTGCCCAGTTTGGCTTTGCGTCATCGGCCGATGGAATCAGCGTATCTGCCACATTTTTATCTGAAAACCGCGAATCCGCATTGGATTTGTTTGCTTTGGCGTTAAACAAGCCCCGCTTTGATTACGACGCAATTGAACGCGCGCGCGCGCAAATTCTTGCATCCCAAGCGGCCAGCGCCAAAGATCCCGAAGCAATTGCATTTAACGCGGCCGCAGCCACAATCTATGGCGAGCACCCTTACGGGAGCGATGACAATGGCACAGCACAAAGTGTTGGCGCCCTCACGCGCGAAGATATTCAATCGGCCTATCGCGCGGCCTTGGCCCTTGACCGTCTGGTTATCGCCGCCGCGGGCGATATTTCGGCTGCAGAATTGGGCGCGGCATTGGATAAATTATTGGGCACATTGCCCAAGCAGGGGGCCAGTTTGCCGCCCCGCGCCCAACCCAACTATGTGGCTGGGGTATCGATCAAGGATTTTCCTGGGCCGCAATCCTCGATTCACTTTACGCAGCCAGGGCTGAACATCAAAGACCCCGATTTTCTAGCCGCCATGGCGGTGAATGAAATTCTGGGCGGTGGGCGCTTTAGCGCACGTTTGATGCGCGAAATTCGCGATAAGCGTGGTCTGACCTATGGTGTGAATACGGCCCTCGCCTCGATGAAGTTTGCCGAGACGATGGTTGGCAGCCTACAGGTTAGCAACGACAAGGTCAGCGAAGCCATTGACGTTTTGCGCGCCGAATGGGCGAAATTGGCATCGGGCGACATCACACAGGCAGAGTTGGACGCCGCCAAGAAATATATGATCGGCTCGTATCCTATGCGCTGGGACGGAAATGAAATCATCGCCGCAATTTTGGTCGAGATGCAAAATGATGGCATATCGATAGATTACCCCAAAACGCGCAATGACCGCGTGCGCGCCTTAACTTTGGATGAGGTGAACCGCGTGGCGCGGCGCCTAATGCGCCCCGATCAATTGCAAATCACTATTGTAGGCCAGCCAAATCCTACGCCGAAATAGACATCGAATCTGTGGCTCTGGGCGGCGAACCCTGCTAGTATTAGCGGTATGAGTGCAACGAGCCCCAATATAGGCGAATTACCGCGCCCGCAGATCCGCCCCTTGGACGAGGCGGCGATCAATCGTATTGCCGCGGGTGAAGTTGTTGAACGTCCGGCCTCTGCGGTGAAAGAGCTGGTCGAAAATGCCATCGATGCCGGTGCGCGGCGTATTTCGATTGATTATGCAGCGGGCGGCAAAGTGTTGATCCGTGTGACAGATGATGGCTGCGGGATGAGCGCGCATGATCTGCCTTTGGCCGTGGCGCGGCATGCTACGTCAAAAATTGATGGCACAGATTTACTCAACATTCGATCCTTTGGCTTTCGCGGCGAGGCATTGGCCAGTTTGGGCGCTGTGGGCCGTTTGACGCTGACCAGCCGTGCCGCCCATCATTCGGGGGCAACATTGACGCTGGAGGGCGGACAAATGGGGCAAGTGCGGCCAACGGCTGCAACCCAAGGCACGGTCGTTGAATTGCGCGATTTGTTCTATGCAACGCCGGCACGGCTCAAGTTTATGCGGTCTGACCGCGCCGAAGCGCAAGCGATTTTTGACGTGATTCGCCGCTTGGCCATAGCCCAGCCGCAGATCTCCTTTACCCTAACCGAGGTGAACAGCGATTCCCCGCCGCGCCAAATCTTTCGCGCCGAGTCGCAACAGGGCGATTTATTTGATGCGCTGCACGGGCGATTGGGCCAAGTTTTGGGCCGCGATTTTGTGGAAAATGCTGTTCGCTTGGACGTCGAGCGCGATGGTCTGCGCCTGACAGGATATGCCGCCCTGCCCACCTATTCGCGCGGCACCGCCGTGCAGCAATTCATCTTTGTCAACGCGCGCCCCGTGCTTGACCGCGCATTGCTGGGCGCTTTGCGTGCGGCCTATGCCGACTTTCTATCAAGAGATCGTCATCCCGCCGCAGTTTTGAACCTGATTTGTGATCCGCAACGCGTGGATGTGAATGTCCATCCCGCCAAATCCGAAGTCCGCTTTCGCGAAGCTGATGCTGTGCGCAGTTTAATCATCACCGGTCTGCGGACTGCGCTGGCCTCTGCCGGGCATAGGGCCAGCAGCACCAATGGCACCGCCGCGTTGTTGGCCATGCGCCCCGAGGCAGACAACCAACCCGCGCCCAGCGGCACGCCGCCCGCGCGGATCTATCAGATGGATCGCCCCAGTATGGCCAGCCTTCGGCGCGCGGCTGTTTGGCAATCGCCGCAGATGGGTTTCGCCGACCAGCCCCAAGCGCGGCTGGACGAAGCAGACCCCGCCGCCCAAGACTATCCCCTTGGCGCGGCCAAGGCGCAATTGCATGGCAATTACATTGTGGCGCAAACGGCCACAGGCTTGGTGATTGTCGACGCCCATGCCGCCCATGAACGGCTGGTTTACGAAAAACTAAAGCAGCAAATGGCCCAGCAGGGAATCACCGCGCAAACGCTGCTTATCCCTGACATCGTTGAATTTTCCATCCCAGATTGCGAACGCCTTTTGGCCGTGGCCGATGCCTTGGCGCGTCTTGGTCTGGGTATCGAAGCCTTTGGCGCAGGCGCGATTGCGGTGCGCCAAACGCCCGCAATTTTGGGTGCAATTTCCGCCGCAGACTTGCTGCGCGATGTGCTGGATGAATTGATCGATGCAGGTCATAGCCAATTGGTGCAAGCCAAAATTGAAGCAATCCTGTCGCGGATGGCTTGTCACGGCTCGGTGCGCACGGGGCGGCAGATGCGCGCCGATGAAATGAACGCTTTGCTGCGCGATATGGAAAGCACCCCCCATTCGGGCCAATGCAACCATGGCCGCCCCACCTATGTTGAACTTCACCTGTCCGATATTGAAAGATTGTTTGGCCGCACATGATAACTCTGTTTGGCAAATCTTTTTCGTGGAATTCGCCCGAGGTATTGATCATTGGCGGCGGGGTTTTGCTGCTGCTGCTGATGCTGGTGATGATTTTGCGTGCGGCGGGGCGCAGCGGGGCCATGGCCGTCCCCCTGATGGCCGAAATGGGCTGGCTGTCGCAGCGGGTGCAAAGCCTGTCTGATGGCCAAGAACGCCTTGCGGGCGGCTTGCACCATGTTTCGGAAAATCAATCCCTGGCCCAAGGCGCGATGTTGCAATTGATGGAGCAGCGCCTTGCCGAAGTGCAAAAATCCATGGGCGAAGCGCTGCATGGCACATCAACCCGCACGGCCCGCAGTCTCGGAGAGCTGCAACAGCGGCTAGAAACCATCGACCGCGCGCAGGCCAATATTGAAAAACTTTCTGGCAATGTTCTGAATTTACAGGATATTTTGGCGAACAAGCAGGCGCGCGGGGCCTTTGGCGAGATACAGCTTAATGATATCGTGCAAAAGGCCTTGCCGTCAGATGCCTATACTATGCAGGCCACGCTTTCGAACGGAAAGCGGGCCGATTGTCTGATCCATTTGCCCAACCCGCCCGGCCCTATTGTGATAGATGCCAAATTTCCGCTAGAGGCCTATGAGGCGCTGCGCCGCGCGCAAAACCCTGCCGAAGTGCAAGCCGCCGCGGCCCAACTGCGCAGCGCTGTGCGGGTGCATATCAAGGCCATTGCCGAAAAATACATACTGGAAGGGGAAACCGCCGATGGCGCGCTGATGTTTTTACCCTCTGAGGCGGTTTATGCCGAATTGCACGCGAATTTCCCCGAAGTGGTGCGCGATGGATTTGCGGTCAAGGTTTGGATTGTATCGCCCACAACTTGCATGGCGACATTGAACACCATGCGCGCCGTTCTAAAAGACGCCCGAATGCGAGAACAGGCGGGGGCGATCCGCGCGACATTGCGACTCTTGCACCGCGATGTTGAATTGGTGGTAGAACGTGTGGGAAAGCTATCAACGCATTTCAACCAAGCGCGCAGTGATTTAGACGATATCACTGTCGCGGCAGAGCGGGCAGGAAAGCGCGCCACGCGGCTGGATAACTTTGATTTCGAAGAGATTTCACCCGATGCTGCCGCGCCTTTGGCCCCTTTGTTGGCGACCCAAAAAACGGGCGAGTGATCTGCGCCCCTAAGGCCGCTGAACGCAGACCATAAAAAATCCATCCATCCCGCCGATATCGGCCCAATAATCAGGGCGCAGTCGCAGCGCGCCTTGCGCGGTGATCCATTCTGGCGCGATTCCCGCCATGTGCGGCGCGATGACGCGCAGGTTTGGATGACGCTGCAGCATTGCGTCCAATTGCGCTTCGCCTTCGGCGGGCAGCAAAGAACAGGTGGCAAAGACCATCCGCCCCTGCGGCGCCAAAAGCGTCAACGCATGGTCGATCAATTGCGCCTGCAAGGCGACAAGCGCGGCAATCTCGGATCCGTCTTTCAAATAGGGCAATTCTGGATGGCGACGGATCGTGCCTGTCGCCGAACACGGCGCATCCAGCAAAATCGCATCAAATGGCGTTTGGCTGCGATACGTCAGCGCGTCTTGCACCACGCAATCGGCCTTTAGCCCTGTGCGGGCCAGATTCTGCTGTAAACGCTGCATCCTTGGGCCAGAAATATCCAAGGCCGTGACATCCGCACCAGCATCGGCCAATTGCATCGTCTTGCCACCGGGGGCGGCGCAAATATCCAGCACGCGCAGACCTTGCACCTGCCCCAGCAGCGGCACGGCCAGGGCAGCGGCGGCATCTTGCACCCAAAACGCCCCCTCTGCATAGCCTTGCTGCGCCGAGATCTGGCCTGCGCCATGCAAGCGGCGCGAACCTGTGGGCAAAAGAATGCCCGCCTCTAAGGCACTGCTCTTGCGCAAAGTCACATCTATCGGTGGAGCGCTGGCATGCACGGTTTCGATGGCCCCAACGACATCGCGGCCAAAAGCGTGAACCAAGGGTTGGCGCAGCCAACGCGGCATCATTTGTGCCGGCCCAGATAGGACAAGATCATCAGGCAAACCGCGCAAAACTGCATTCACCATCCCTGCCAGATGCTGGCTACGCTTGCCCGCACGCGCCAATTCTACGGCGGAATTGACCACACCATGCGCGGCCTCGCCCAAGCTGCGCTCATAGGCGGCAAGGCGCAGAATATTCATCACATGCAGCGGCGGTGATTTGCGCAATCGGGGGGAAAGCAATCGCTCTAGCGGTTCCAGATGACGGATCACGTCAACAGCCAAGCGCTGGGCACGGGCGCGATCAGGCGGGGCCAAGGCACGCAATGGCGCCGATCCCTCTAGCGCCTCGGCCAGCGTTTCGCCCATTCCCAGCACGGCATCCAACAAGGCCACGGCTGCACTGCGCGAAGAGTTGCCGACTGTCATTTATCCTACACCTTTTTGGCATACACAGCTTGCGAGATTGTCTCGCCCGCCTATATCACGTGAATAGAGAGTGCAAGGAACCCAAATGCCCAACACCAAAGCGCCACTGATTACGCCAGAGGTGACAGAGCTGCCCCCCGCAGCCCAGCGCGCCTTGGCCGAGGCGGCAGAGCGGCGTCGGCATATACCTGCACCCTTGCCCACCGAATTGGGCGGGCGAAAAGGGCCAGAGCCCGTGCGTTTTGGCGATTGGGAACG
>CAXNIF010000012.1:0-11837 GCA_964202345.1 Cypionkella sp. | reverse complement strand
ACCCCCGCGCTGATGCAGATGGAAAATGTGACTCTGCTGCCACATCTTGGCACTGCCGTGCTGGCCGTGCGCGAGGCGATGGGCATGATGGCGCTGGATAATCTGGCGGCGCATTTCGATGGGCGGCCTTTGCCCAATTTGGTCTGGGCGACATGATCATCTCGCGGGGGCGCAAATATGTTTTTGTGCATATCCCAAAAACGGGCGGAACCGCCCTGACGCTGGCACTTGAAGCGCGGGCCATGCGCGATGATATCTTGATTGGCGATACGCCCAAGGCGCGCGCGCGCCTCGCAAGGAACAAGGCCAACCCAGCCACGGCGCATTTGCGCAAACACACGCCCTTGGCGCAGATCGGCGCGTTGCTGGCCGATGATTATTTTTGTTTTACCTTGGTGCGCAACCCTTGGGATCGGTTGGTCAGCTATTACCACTGGCTGCGCGCGCAAAACTTTGCGCATCCTGCGGTATCCCTTGCCAAAAGTGTCGATTTCACGGGTTTCTTAAACGATGGGGCAACCCAAGCCGCGCTGGCAGCTTGGCCTGCCCAAGCCTATATGCGCGATGCCAAGGGCGTGGATCGGGCAAATGCCTATGTGCGGCTGGAACATCTGCAACAGGATCTGGCCCAGATCGAGGCGTATTTGGGGTTCTCTTTAGGGCCGATGGCGCGCCAAAACATGTCTTTGCGCGATCGGGACTGGCGTAAATACTATACCGACGATGGGGCCGCGATCATCTCGCGCATATGTCATGCAGATATTTCTGCCTTCAACTATCATTTTGATCCGTAAAATTTGGCGCAAACGCCATTATCTTGCCACGGCGGTGGCATGGATTTGGTGTTGTCATGCGGCAGTTGTGTCAGAGTGTGGACGACGGGGTGTGTGTATGTGCGGCGATGGGCAAGCCCAAGCCAGTTGGGCGCAAAGCGGCGGCGGCGGAATTGGCGCGCAAATGATGTTGGCCACGCCCAAGGGCATGCGCGCGGCGGCTGATATCCAAGTGGGCGATTTTTTGCGCAGCACTGCGGGTGGGCCGGTGACGGTTGTGGCGCGCCGCGAGGTTTCAGACGGTGCCGATTGGGTGCGTATTCCCCCGCTGGCCCTGGGCAATCGCCGCGAGGTTTTTGTGGCCCAAGGTCAAAACATCTTGATTGAAAGCAGCTATGGCGCGCGGATAGTCGGCAGTGTGGCTGTGGTGGTGCCGGCCTTGGCCTTGCACCATTGGCGCGGCATTAAACTGCGCGCTCCAGGCCTTAACGCGCCGCGATTGGGGGTGAGTTTTACCCTGTCGCGCCCGGCTTTGGTGCTGGGTTGCGCCGGCGTCATGATTGCCTTTGACGGGCCGGCCAATGATATGTTGGACACCGCCGACTTGCCCCCTGTGCCCGCCCTTTCCTTGGGGTCGGCGCAACAGTTGACGGCCTGCCTTATGGCCTATGAGGCCGGTTTGGCCTTGGGCCGTATGCGGCCTCAGACGGCGGTGTTTTAGCGCGGCCTTAAGCCGCAGGTTTTGGAACGCCAAAGCGCCCGTAAAAGCTGTCCCCTTTTTGGGCCATGTCCTGCAAAAGATCGGGCGCTGCAAAGCGTGGGCCATAGGTGCGGGCCAGGTCTTGGCAAATCGTCACGGCGTCTTTCGCGCCGATGATGTCCAGCCAGCCAAACGGGCCGCCCGACCACGGCGCAAAGCCCCAGCCCAAAATCGCCCCGACATCGCCTTCACGAATATCGGTCAGCACGCCCTCTTGCAAGGCGCGCACGGCCTCTAGGGTTTGGGCCATCAGCAAGCGGTGCTGCACTGTTGCCAAATCTGGCTGCGTGCGCGCCAAAGGATAGGCCGCTGCCAGACCATCCCAAAGGCCCAGCCGCGTGCCTGTTTCGTCATAGGCATAAAATCCCGCTTTGGTCTTTTTGCCCAGACGGCCCTGATCGGCCATGGCGAAAATCACCTTATCCACCGCGCCATCGGGATAGGCATCCCCCATCGCGGCGCGGGTTGCCTTGGCAATTTTTACCCCCAGATCAATCGAGGTTTCGTCCACCAATTGCAGCGGCCCCAGCGGCATGCCCAGCAATTTGGCGGCGTTTTCCACCAAGGCGGGGGCCACGCCTTCGGCCACCATGCGAATGCCTTCGTTAATATAGGGAATGATGCAGCGGTTGGCGTAAAAGAAACGGGCGTCATTCACCACAATCGGCGTTTTGCGAATTTGCCGCACGAAATCCAGTGCCTTGGCCACAGCGCGATCTCCCGTGGCCTTGCCCCGAATGATTTCGACAAGGTTCATTTTGTCCACGGGGCTAAAAAAGTGAATGCCGATAAACTGATCGGCGCGTTGCGCGGCGCGGGCCAATTCGGTGATGGGCAGCGTTGAGGTGTTGGTGGCAAAAATGCAATCCGCGCCCACCGCAGATTCGACACGGGCGGTGACATCGGCTTTGATTTTGGGGTCTTCAAATACCGCCTCGACAATCAAATCGCAGGGGGCCAACGCCGCGTAATCGGTGGTGGCGTGAATGCGGCCCAGCACCTCGGCCTTTTTGTCGGCGGTGACTTTGCCGCGTTTCATGCCCTTGTCCAGCAGCGATTCGCTATGGGCGCGGCCGCGATCTGCGGCGGCTTGATCGGCGTCGATCAGCACCACCGAAATGCCGGCATTTGCCGCGACATAGGCAATGCCCGCCCCCATCATCCCCGCCCCAATCACGCCCAAGGTCTTGACCGATTGATCGGGCGCGGCAGGGCGGTTTGCCCCTTTTTCCAGCGCCTCTTTGCCGATGAATAAGGTGCGGATCATCGCGCTCGAGGATGGGTTCAGCAGCACCGACGTGAAGTGGCGCGCCTCGATACGCAAGGCCACATCAAACGGCACAAGCGCGCCTTCATAGGCCGCCGCAAGCAGCGCGCGCGCGGCAGGAAAGACACCTTGTGTGCGCCCATTCACCATCGCATTTGCGCCGACATAGGTCATATAGCCCGCAGGGTGATAGGGCGCGCCGCCCGGCATTTTGTAATCCTTGCGATCCCAAGATTTGACGATATCGGCATCTGTGGCGGCCAAAATCCATTCCTTGGCGCGTTTTTGCAAATCCTCGGGCGCCGCGACTTCGTCGATCAGCCCCGCCGCTTTGGCGGCCTTAGGATCACTCAGCTTGCCCTCCAACAAAAACGGCGCGGCCATCATCGCGCCCATTTTGCGCACAAGCCGCGTTGTCCCGCCCGCGCCGGGGAAAATGCCAACCAAGATTTCGGGCAGACCAATTTTCGCGCGCGGGTTATCTGCCGCAATGATGCGGTGACAGGCCAGCGGTATTTCAAAGCCGATCCCCAGCGCCGTCCCCGTCAGCGCGGCGACAATCGGCTTGCCGCCCTTTAGGGTTTTGGGATCCATCCCCGCGCGTTCAATTTTGCGCAAAATGCCATGGGTTCCCATCACCATATCGAAAATCGTCTGCGCCCCGCCTTTGCGCATATCGGCCAGCACATTCAAATCCATCCCGCCGGCAAAATCTTTTTTCGCCGAGGTGATGATCAGCCCCTTGACTGCCTTGTCCGCCAGCGCGGCATCCACCATGGACTCTAGCACCAAAAAACCATCCGAAGACATGACATTCATCGACTTGCCTGCCGTGTCCCACGTGATCGTGGCAACCCCATCGGCATCCACGGCATAGGCGAAATCATTGGCTGCTTTGCTCATGTTCAAACCCTTTCGATAATGGTGGCCACGCCCATGCCGCTGGCGATACACAAGGTGGCAAGGCCCGTGCCTTTGCCTGTGCGCTCCAGCTCGTCCAATAGCGTGCCGATGATGATGCAGCCCGTGGCCCCCAGCGGGTGGCCCATAGCGATAGAGCCGCCGTTCACATTCACAATGGCAGGGTCAACGTCAAAAGCCTGTTGAAAGCGCAAGACGACCGAGGCAAAGGCCTCGTTCACTTCGAACAAATCAATATCGGCAATCTTCATGCCGTGATCGGCAAGGATTTTTTCCGTCACAGGCACGGGGCCTGTCAGCATGATCGTGGGATCGGTGCCAATTTTCGCCGTGGCGCGGATACGCGCGCGCGGCTTTAGCCCGTGCGCGCGGCCAAATTCGGCATTGCCAATCAACATCGCCGCCGCGCCGTCCACAATGCCCGATGAATTGCCCGCATGATGAACGTGGGAAATGCGTTCCAAATGCGGATATTTCATCAGCGCGATTTTATCAAAACCGGGCATCACCTCGCCCATTTCGGCAAAGGCAGGCTTTAGCGCGGATAGCGCCGCTATATCCGTCTGCGGGCGCATATATTCGTCGCGGTCAAGGATGGTTAGCCCGTTTTGATCCAGCACAGGAACGACCGATTTCGAAAACCGCCCCTCGGCCCAAGCCTGCGCTGCGCGCCGCTGGCTTTCCACGGCCAAGTCATCCACCATCTGGCGCGAAAAGCCGTATTCGGTGGCGATGATATCGGCAGAAATGCCTTGAGGGACGAAATAGCTGCCCATGGCAAGTCGCGGGTCTACAGCAATCGCCGCCCCATCGCTGCCCATGGCCACGCGGCTCATCATTTCAACGCCGCCCGCGATATAGGCCGCGCCAGCGCCGCCCTTGATTTGATTGGCGGCCAGATTGACCGCTTCGATCCCGCTGGCGCAAAAGCGGTTGATTGCAAGCCCGGGGATGGATTGGTCAAGCGTGGATGCCAAGACCACAGAGCGCGCCAAGCAGCCGCCCTGTTCGCCCACTTGGGTGACATTGCCCCAAATCACATCTTCGACCGCATGGCCTTGCAGCCCATTGCGCTGGGCCAGCGCGTCTAGCATCTGCGCCGAAAGGGCCACGGCGGTCACCTCGTGCAAGGCCCCGTCAGGGCGGCCCTTGCCGCGCGGGCTGCGGATGGCATCATAAATATAGGCGTCGGTCATTTTGATCTCCTTAGGCGGCGCTTGGCACATAGGCCCGCTGCATCAAATCATAGGGGTGCTGCCAGCCCTTGACGCTGGAAATGCGGGTAAGCCATGCGTCGATATGGGGCCATTCGCGGCGGTCAAACCCAAAGGGTTCGGGGTAATAAAGATAGCCGCACAGCGATAAATCGGCGATGGTCATATCCTTTCCCGCGACCCATGCGTGCTGCGCCAGATGGTCATTTAGCACCATATAAGATGCTTTCAGCCGCGCCATTTGAAAGGGGATCACCCCGACCGGGCGTTTGGCTTCGGGCAGGAAATTGGCCAAAAAGCGGGTGCTGCCAATCGGCGAGGAAAACTTGTGATTGTCCCAAAACAGCCAGCGCAGCACCTCGCGCCTTTCGGCGGCGGATTTGCCGCCCAAACGGCCGGTTTTGCTGGACAGATAATCAAGGATCACCCCCGATTGCGTAAGCGTCAGATCGCCGTCGATCAGCACGGGAACTTCGCCCATCGCATTAATCTTTTTGAATTCAGGGCTGCGCGATTCGCCCGCAAAAAAGTCGACATGCACCGCTTGCCAATCCAATTCCAAAAAGGTCAGCGCCAAGGCCACCTTATAGGCGTTGCCGCTTTCTCCGAAACAATACAGCTTCATCGCATCGCCCTTTCCCTATGCGGCGCCGCGCGCCTAGAATTCTGCTTCTGGCAAAGACATCACCACATCGCCGCCCGTTTGAATTCGGGCCAGATGCAGCGCCGTGGCGGGCAAGCAGCGCGCCATATAAAATTGCCCCGTGGTGATTTTGCTGGCCAAAAAGGCGCGATCCCCGCGCCCTGCGTCTTGGGCGGCAAAGGCGGCGCGCGCCATTTTTGCCCACATCAAGCCCAACATCGTATGGCCCATCATATGCATAAAGTCATAGGCCCCCGCCAGCGCGTTATTGGGGTTTTTCAGGCCATGCTCCATGAAATACATCGCGCCCGATTGCACGTCTTTTGACGCGGCCTTAAGCGCCGCCGCATACGGGGCCATGCGCTGGTCATCTTGGTTTTCTTTGATAAAGGTTTTCACCATCTCGAACAGTGCCATGATCGGGCGGCCCCCATCGGCGGCCAATTTGCGCCCGACCAAATCCAGCGCCTGAATGCCATTCGCGCCCTCATATATTTGGGCAATGCGCGCATCGCGCACGAATTGCGCCGCGCCATTGTCTTCGATATAGCCATGCCCGCCCCAAACTTGTTGGGCTTGCACGGCCATGTCAAAACCTTTGTCGGTCAGAAATCCCTTGATGACGGGGGTCAGCAATGAAATCAGCCCCTCGGCCTGCGCGTCTTGCATCCGCACGGCGCGGTCAATCAGCGTGGCCCCCCAAAAGGTCAGCGCGCGGGCGCCTTCGACAAAGGATTTTTGCTCCAGCAAGTTGCGGCGAATATCGGGATGCACAATCAAGGTATCGGCTGGCCCGCTGGGATTTTTGGCCCCTGTTGCATCGCGGCCTTGCAAACGTTCGCGCGCATAGCTGCGGCTGGCCTGATAGGCCGCTTCGGCGACAGCATAGCCTTGCAGGCCCACGCCAATGCGCGCTTCGTTCATCATGGTGAACATGGCGCGCATGCCTTTGTGCAATTCGCCCAGCAGATAGCCCGTGGCCCCATCGTAATTCATCACGCAAGTGGCATTGCCGTGAATGCCCATCTTTTCTTCGATTTTGCCAGCCGCCAGCGCATTGCGCGCGCCCAAAGAGCCATCCTCATTTACCAAAAACTTTGGCACGATGAACAGCGAGATGCCCTTGGTTCCCTCGCCGCCGCCGGGTGCTTTGGCCAGCACCAGATGGATGATGTTTTCGGCCAAATCATGTTCGCCCGCCGAGATGAAAATCTTGGTGCCGGTGATCTGATAGCTGCCATCCGCTTGGGGCAGGGCGCGGGTGCGCATCATCCCCAGATCGGTGCCGCAATGCGGCTCGGTCAAGTTCATCGTGCCTGTCCAATCGCACGAGACCATTTTGGGCAAATAGGTGGCCTTTTGCGCCGCTGTGCCATGGGCGTGTATGGCGCTATAGGCCCCGTGGGTCAGACCTTGATACATGTTAAACGCCATATTGGCCGAGACAAACATCTCGCCCACGGCGGTTCCCATCAGATAAGGCAGGCCCTGCCCGCCATAATCGGGATCGCAATCCAGCGCCGTCCAACCGCCCGATTTCATCATGTCAAACGCCGCTTTGAACCCTGTGGGGGTGCGCACCACGCCGTTTTCGAAATGGCACCCTTCGCGGTCGCCCACGGCATTAAGGGGGGCCAAAACCTCGCGCGCCACTTTGCCCGCCTCGTCCAAAATCGCGGCGGTAAATGCAGTGTCTAATTCGCCATAGCCTGAAACATCTTGCTCAGTGATGGCCAAGACCTCGTGCAAAAGGAATTGCATATCTTGGACGGGTGCGATGTAGCCTGCCATTTCTATTCCCCTTCTTGCGCCATTTGTGCCAGCAATTCTTGGCCTTTGGCGATTTCACTTTTCAACTCTGCAATGGCCAAAGCCAACTCTTCTTGCTGTGCGGACATTTGCTGAACCCGCGCCATCGCCAGCGCCATCGTGCGGGTAAGCTGGGCGCGGTTGCTGCCTTTGGTGTCATACATGGCCAAAAGCTGGCCGATATCCTCTAGCGAAAAACCAAATCTTTTGCCGCGTAAAATCAATTGCAGCCTTGCGCGGTCGCGGTGTGCATAAAGACGCTTGGCCCCAACACGCCGCGGCGCGAGCAGCGCCTTATCCTCATAAAAGCGCAAAGCGCGGGGCGTGACGTTGAACTGTTGGCACATCTGCCGGATGGTCAAAGTTTCGGGCGAAGCGTTGGACATAAGGACCGCCACAGGTTATCGGTTCATGGCCGACTATACACCAGAACCTGACGTTTACGTAAACGTAACGTGGCGTCACTTTTGCACGATGTCAGCGGCGCTATTTCGACAGCTCTGCCAAGGCTTGTGCGCGCAGGGTTTCTAGATCGGCAATGGCGGCCTCTAACCCCGCTTTTTGCTGCATAAGTGCCGTCAATTGCCGATCTGCCAGCCGCACCCATTCTTGTAATTGCGCCGAGGTGCCCATTTTTTGGTAGATCAAAAGCCATTGGCGTATTTCTTCCAAAGAAAAACCAAATCGCCGCCCGCGCAAAATCAGCTTCATGCGCGCCACTTCGCGGGATGTGTATAGCCGCTTGCGACCATCCTTTTGGGGGGCAAGTAATTCAATATACTCATAATAGCGCAGCGTGCGCGGTGTCACCTCGAACAAGGCGCACATGTCTTTCAGAGTCAGGGCCGTTTCTTGCATCGCTTTCTCCACGGGGAAAACCTAGCGGAAAAACAGCACGGCAGGCAACAGTTTATGCGTGCCCCATGGCACCTGATAGGGCCATGGGATCAACCCCTGCATGGCGCAATGCTGCCGCCCATTTTGCCTTGGCTGGGCTGGAAAAGACAATTTCGCTGCGCCCCTCTAGCGTAAGCCAAGCATTTTCGGCGATTTCCGTCTCCAGTTGATTTGGCCCCCAGCCCGCATAACCAAGCGTGAAAAGGGCTGGGCTTGGCCCTGTGCCATTGGCCAAGTTTTGCAACACATCCAGCGTGGCGCTGAGCCAATATCCGCCAGCGATCCGCATGCCGCCCGCATCAGGGCGGTAGGTGTCGCGGTGCAAGATAAACCCGCGCTCTGTTTCGACGGGGCCGCCATAATGCACCTCGGTCGAGATGGCCGCTTCGGCCGCAATGCCAAGCCCATCCAGCAAAGACGCAAAATTCACGGCTGGCATCGGATGATTGACAATCAGCCCCATTGCCCCTTCGGCAGAATGTGCGCAAATCAAGATTAAGGCGCGGTCAAACCGCGGATCCTGTAAACTTGGCATTGCGGCCAATAATTTGCCTGCCAATTCCACCTGCACCTCTTTGATATGCGCCAGCTTGTCCTGATAAGATGGCACGATTTTGCCTGCGCTCAAGGGTAATGGTAAACTCTGGTTAACTGAAAGGTGATTTGTGCCCGCCCAGATTTGCGGTAAGCTGCGCCCATGAAACAAATTTCACCATTTTTAGTGGCGCTCTCGCTTTTGGCTGGCCCTGCCCTGGGGCAAGTCGATGCGATTGCCGGTGCGCAATTTCTACAGGGCGGCACGATGCCCGATGGGCGTTTATTGGCCGCGATTAAAATACAGCTTTCTCCCGCGTGGAAAACCTATTGGCGACAACCGGGAATTGGCGGTGGAATTCCGCCTCAGTTTGATTGGTCAGGGTCGCAAAATCTGGGCGATGTGGCCCTGATGTGGCCAACGCCTTTGGTCTGGGGCGATGAGGGCATGACGAATATCGGCTATCAAGGCCACATGATTGTGCCGATCATCATCACGCCGAAAGATGCAGCTTTGCCCGTTTCGATCGCGCTTAAGGTGGATTTGGGCGTGTGCAAAGATATCTGTGTGCCAGCGCAAGTTTCGGTGGGCGGAACATTGGCCGACGCCTTGGCCGATATGGCGGACACCCCGCCTGTGCCCGCCCCTGAAATCACCGCGGCATTGGGCGATATGCCTATCCTTGCCCACGATATTGCCGGCGCGTCATGGCATTGCACGGCGGTGCCGATCAAGGATGGCATGCGCGTGACGGCCCATATCATCTTGCCCGATATGGGCGGCGGCGAAACTGTGGTGATCGAACATCGCAATGCCAAAATTTGGGCTTCGGGCGCGGAACTCCATCGCAATGGTGCGGAGCTGATCGCCGTGGCCGATTTGGTGCCGCCAGAGGCCGCGCCCTTTGCGCTGCAGGGCGCGGATCTGCGCCTGACAGTTTTGGCCAAGGGACAGGCGGTAGATATGTCAGACTGCCCTTTGAATTAAGGGCGCTTTACCTCCGCAAAGCGGCTTTGATCGCCAGTGCATCTTGCCATGCGGCGCGCTTGGCCTCAGGGGATTTTTTGATGCTGGCAAGGTCTTGCATCACTCTAATCTGGGGGGAAGCTGCCAGCCCGCCCATGTCCACATCGGCCAGCGCGTGCCACGCCCCCCGCGCCCGTGTCAGACCCGACGTTTGCAGAACGCTGGCCAGCGTCTGATGGCCCATGACCACCACCACTTTGGGCGCGACCAGCGCGATTCGGCGCAAGACAAAGGGGCGCATCATGGCCAGCGCGGCGCTGTGACTTTCGGGCGTGCCACGCAAGGGCCAGGGCAGAACGGGGGCCAAATGCAGCGCTATCTGTGGGCTTGGCGCGTCCAAGCTATGGCCTATTGCGCCAAAAATCTTGGCAAAAAGGGACAGCTCGCCGCGATCCATCGCCGCGCCCTCTTTTTCGGCGTCCCAATTGGGTGGATCGCAAAGCACCAAAATCGCCGCGCGCTCATGGCCCAACCCTGTGACGGCGCGGCGCGCGCTTTTGCGCAAATCGCAATAGTCAAATTGGCTTGCGGCGGCATCTAGGCCTATTAAATCTGGGCAAGCGGCGGCGGAACGGGTGGCGGCGGCCAAGGCTGTTTGGGACGCGGCTGTTTGGTTTGCGGGGACGACGGGCGGCGCGGCTGTTGCGACAGGCTTAGGCGCTGCGGATTTTTGCGGCAAATCATAGGCGCTTTGGGGCGATTCACACAACGCCTCATCTGCGCCCAATTCCACCTGCCAAGCCAAAGCGGCAAGGCTGGCGAGATAATCGGCGGCGATGTCTTCGGTGATTCCCATGCCGCCAAACTAGGCCGTTTGCGCCCCCCTCACAAGCGCACTTGCCCAATGCGCCGCCCCTTTCTATAAGCCTTGAAACAGACGGAGATGCCCATGAGCTTTCGCGCCCGCCATCTGCTGGGGATCGAGCATCTAAACCCCCAAGATATAACAACGATTTTGGATTTGGCCGACAAATATGTCGATCTGAATCGCCGCACTGTCAAGCAATCAGATGCTTTGGCGGGGCTGACGCAAATCAATATGTTCTTTGAAAATTCAACGCGCACACAGGCAAGTTTCGAGCTGGCGGGCAAGCGGCTGGGCGCGGATGTGATGAATATGGCCGTGGGGGCCAGTTCGGTAAAAAAGGGCGAGACGCTGATCGACACCGCGCTGACGCTGAACGCGATGCATCCCGACTTGCTTGTGGTGCGCCACCCCTCCTCGGGCGCGGTGAATTTGCTGGCGGAAAAGGTCAATTGCGCCGTGCTGAACGCGGGCGATGGGCGGCACGAACACCCCACGCAGGCCCTGCTGGACGCGCTGACCATCCGCCGCGCCAAGGGCCGAATTCAGCGCCTGACCGTGGCGATTTGCGGCGATATCGCCCATAGCCGCGTGGCGCGTAGCAATTTGATTTTGCTAAACAAAATGGAAAACCGTATCCGCCTGATCGCGCCCCCAACCCTAATGCCTGCTGGCGTGGGCGATTTTGGCTGCGAATTGTTTGACGACATGCGCGCAGGCCTTGAAGGGGCCGATGTTGTGATGATGCTGCGCCTTCAGCGCGAACGCATGGATGGCGGGTTTATCCCGTCCGAGCGCGAGTATTATCATAGGTTCGGGCTGGACGCGGAGAAGCTGTCGCATGCCAAGCCAGACGCCATTGTGATGCACCCCGGCCCGATGAACAGAGGCGTGGAAATTGACGGCGATTTGGCCGATGACATCAACCGTTCGGTCATTCAGGAACAGGTGGAAATGGGTGTCGCCGTGCGGATGGCCTGCATGGATTTGCTGGCAAGGAACCTGCGCGCCGAGAGGGGCAGACAGGCGCTGAACGCGGGCGGGGTGATGGTATGAGGGCAAATTCCCCGTCTGGCATCCGTCCCGCATCCGTCCCGCAGGCGTCGGGCATCCGTCCCGACATCAGGGCCATCGGGGCGCACGCGACATTTTTGGAAAGCCCATCGCCATGACCCCCGACCCCGACC
>CAXNIF010000011.1:0-12025 GCA_964202345.1 Cypionkella sp. | reverse complement strand
CACCGCAGGCAGCCGCATTTTTGTGAATTTGCACATTGAATTGGAGGGGCGTCAAACCCTGTCCGAAGCCCATGATATTGGCGCAGCCTTGCGGCGGGCGATATTGGATCGCTACCCACAATGCGATGTGATCATCCATAAAGATGTCTATCACCCGCCCGCAAAGGGCTGACCTGCGCGCGCCCATGAGAGCATGCGCCCGCGTGCGGCAAGGCCAAACCCGCGCTTGAATTTCGCGCGAATTTTGGCCATACCGCCGCTGTAAATCGCGCCCGCGCCAACATAAGTTGCCACAACACCATTTCAGCACCCCAAGCTAAACTTGAACAGGAGAGGCCATGACTCACCGGCAGAATTTGGAAATTTGGCTCAATAGCCCCAAAGCGCGCAATGTCATCTTGGCCGTGATTTTGTTGAATGCCGTCATCTTGGGGCTAGAGACATCGAAAACCGCCATGCAAACGGCGGGCAGCGTGATTTTAACGCTGGATCGGCTGTGCCTTGGGTTTTTTATGCTAGAGCTTGCGGCCAAGCTTTACGCCATGGGCTTGCGCTTTTTTCGTTCGGGATGGAATGTTTTTGATTTTGTGATTGTCGCTATTGCTTTGGTGCCCAATGGGCAGGGATTGTCGGTGCTGCGCGCGCTGCGAATTTTGCGGGCGCTGCGCGTGGTGTCAATTTCGCCCGCGCTGCGCCGCGTGGTCGAAGGCTTGGTGCGGGCAGTGCCGGGTATGGGCTCTGTCTTTCTGCTGATGGCCATCATCTTCTACATTGCCGCCGTCATGGCAACCAAACTCTTTGGCGCAGATTTTCCGCAATGGTTTGGCACCTTGGGGGCATCGCTTTATACTTTGTTTCAAGTGATGACATTGGAAAGCTGGTCAATGGGCATCGTGCGCCCGGTGCTTGAAGTCTACCCCTACGCTTGGGCCTTTTTCGTGCCATTTTTATTGGTCACAACTTTTGCGGTGATGAATTTGCTGATCGGTCTGATCGTCAATTCCATGCAAGAAGCGCATAGTGAAAGTCAAATCGAAGAAGACCAAGCCTACCGCGCCCAAATGTTGCAGCGCCTCAGCGAGATCGAGGCAAGTTTGGCAGCATTGGCTGGCACAAAAAAGACCAAGTGATCGGTCAAGCAAGGCCCTATATGGCCCGAAAAGTTGACGCAAATCAGCGCCCATCTGACGTGAGGAAGGGTTGAGCATTGTCGAAATCCTGTTACCTTGCCCCAATGTTTCCATCCTTTGCCAGCAGGTTCCCCCATGCGCTTTGCCCCGATTGTTGATCGCCTTTCAGGACTTGGCAGTGCCAAATGGGCGGTGCATCTGCGCGCCAAACAGATGCTGGCCGAGGGGCGCGATGTTATCATGCTGTCCATCGGCGAGCCCGATGTTCCCCCTGCGCCTGCCCTGCTTCAGGCGGCAAAAGCTGGTATTGATGCCTATCGCCTTGGCTATTCCAATGGGCGCGGCGAGCCGCTCTTGCTGGCCGCCTTGGCCGCGCGCTACACGCGCCGCAGTGGCCGCCCCATCGCGCCCAGCCAATGCACCGCCCTGCCTGGCACGCAAACCACATTATTTGCAACCTTGATGACTTTGGTCGGCCCGGGCGACGAGGTGCTGCTGGGCGATCCCTGCTATGCCACCTATGAGGGGCTGATTGCCGCCACGGGGGCACAAGCGGTGATGGTGCCACTGCGCGCCGAACATGGATTTCGCATGCAAGCCAGCGATGTGGCCCAGCAGATCACGCCGCGCAGCAAGTTGCTGTTTTTGAACACGCCGCACAACCCAACGGGCGCGATTTTAACGCAGGATGATTTGCGCGCCTTGGGCGATTTGGCCCGCGCGCATGATTTGTGGATTTTGTCGGACGAGGTTTATGAAGAAATGATCTATGAAGGCGCGCGCTTTGTCTCGCCTTTTGATCTGCCCGAATTGGCCGAGCGCACCGTTGTTGCGGCGTCGATCTCGAAATCCCATGCCGCGCCGGGGTTTCGGTCGGGCTGGTGCGTTGGCCCGCAAGAGTTTTCCGATGCCTTGCTGCCCGTGGCCGAAACCATGTTGTTTGGCAATCAGCCCTTTATCGCGGATATGACGGCAATGGCGGTGTCCGCGCCCAGCGAGGCGGCGCGCGGCATGGCCCTGCGCTTTGCCCGCCGCGCCGATATGGTGCGTAGCATGTTGGACGGGCAGGCAGGGCTGGCGGTTCACCGCCCCGAAGCGGGCATGTTTGCCCTGGTTAACATCGCGGCCACTGGCCTGACGGGCGAGGACTTTGCCCTGCAATTGCTGGAATCAGAAAGCGTCGCTGTCATGCCCGGCGAAAGTTTTGGCAACGGCTTGGCAGGATGGCTGCGCCTGTCGCTGACGGTAGAGGACGCCCTGATCAGCGCCGCTTGCAGCCGTATTCGCGCCTTTGCCGCCCGCGCCCAAGGTCTTGCGGCATGACACCCTCGGTCGGGATGCGCCTTGTCCAAGGGCTGGCCGCGCGCGGTGTCTCGCATGTCTTTGGCATACCGGGCGTGCATACAGTCGAACTGTATCGCGGCCTATCTGGCAGCCCAATCCGCCATATCACTGCGCGCCATGAACAAGGCTGCGCCTTTATGGCCGATGGCTATGCGCGCGCCTCTGGTCAGGTGGGGGTGGCCTTTGTCATCACAGGGCCGGGGCTGCTCAATGCCCTGACGGCCATGGCCCAAGCGCGGGCCGATAGCGTGCCAATGCTGGTCATTTCAGGCGTGAATCGGCGCGACAGTCTGGGCAAGGGCATGGGGCTTTTGCATGAATTGCCCGATCAATCGGCGCTGGTGGCGCAGCTTTGCCCCACGCGATCTGTAATGCGACCCGAAGATTTGGCCCCCGCGCTGGACTGGGCCTTTGCCACCATGTGGGGCGGGCGGCCCACACCCGTGCATCTGGAAATACCCACCGATGTGATGCCCTTACCCTGCCCCCCGCTACCTGCCCCCGCGCCTTTGCCCGCGCGCCCTGCCCCAAGCAGCCAAGATTTGGCGCAGGCGGCAAAACTGCTGAACGCGGCGCAGCGCCCAGTCATTTTGGCGGGAGGCGGTGCGCGCGGCACAGCGGCCATCTTGCAAAAATTGGCCGAAGCTTTGGACGCCCCCGTGATCCAAACAATCAACGCGCGCGGCATGATGCATGGCCATCCGCTCAGCGTGCCTGCCAGCCCCAGCCTGGACAGCACCCGCGCGCTGATTGCAGATTCAGATGCTGTCTTGGCTTTGGGCACGGAACTGGGACAAACCGATTACGATATGTATGCGCGCGGCAGCCTGCCCGATGTGCAGCCGATGATCCGCGTTGACATCTGCCCCGCGCAATTGGCGCGTCACCCTGCGGCCTTGGCCATTCAGGCCGATGCGGGGGCGTTCATCGCCGCACTACACCCCATGGTGGCACGCGCGGACAAATCAGGCGCAAGCCGCGCCCAGCAATGCCGCAGCAGCGCCCGCCGCGAACTCGGCCAGCTTGACCCCGCCATGCCCGATCGGTTGATGATCGTCGAAACCATCGCCAAGGCGATGCCACATGCGCAAATTATTGGCGACAGCACACAGACGATTTATGCGGCCAACCTCTATTATGACCACGACCGCGAAGGTGGCTGGTTTAACGCCGCCACGGGTTTTGGTGCCTTAGGCTATGGCGCGGGGGCGGCCATTGGCGCGGCCTTGGCGCAGCCTGCCGCACAGACAATTTGCATCATCGGAGATGGCGGGCTGCAATTTACCGCCGCCGAATTGCGCAGCGCGCTGGACGAATCACTGCCCATCACATTCATCATCTGGAACAATGCCGCTTATGGCGAAATCGCAGATGCCATGCGCGCCGCGGGCACCGAAGTGATCGGATGCCACCCCAGCCCGATGGATCACGCCGCCTTTGCGGCCGCCTGCCAAATGCCCTTTAGCAGGGTCAAGGCTGAACCTGGGCCGCTTCTCACCGCGCTGATGCAGCCCCACGCTGGCCCCCGCATTATTGAAATTGTCAGCCCATAAATAGCGGCCAAAGCGATATATGATCGCTAAATCAAAACTCAGATCATCATTTCGCGGCGCATCAGCCATCTGCTCTAAAGGCGCGAACGCAACAATCGCCTTACCTTTCGTGCCTAAAATAACGCATCGCTATCTAGGGTCAGGGCCGACGAGCAAACGAACTGCCAATCCTATACATAGAAGGATGTTGCCGCGAAACGGCGAGGCAAATTAAATCAAACGCAAATTTCACCGCAAAGCTAAGAAAAGATATCGACACGAATAAGTTCGCGATCGGACTCCGTAATATTTGCGACGTTTATATTTGGGAGTTCAATGACCCTAACGCCTTTGTGAAACGCTTGGATCGAAGATAGTCGTTCTTTTTTCCCACAAATCACAAATGTGATCCTGTCGCTTTTGTTCTTCATCAAGCCCATGGTCTCATCATCGACCAAAATACTGTCGTGACCAAAGAAAGATATTGACCTGATTTTAAACTTTATAAACAGCGCCGTGATAAGGTTGCCGAAGCTATCGTTTCTCAACAACTCGTCCCCCACGACCAATGTCAGTTTACTACTTGAGATGTTCTTTTCAATAAGATGGCCCACCGTTGAATGCGCATCGTCCATCGTCAGCGGAAGATTATTAGTCTCAACGACCACTGCCGAACCACAATACAGGAAAAAATTGCTGCGCATTTTTTCTCTGAAGGCACCCAATTCAATAACAAAATCTGCATTAAATGATTTATCAATTGTCATTGCAGTGCAGCAAGCAGTTTGCGCACTGGGGTCACACACAACGATAACGTCAACCGGCGGGCATGCATCCTTTTTCATCAGTCGATCATATAAATATTCTTTTAAACTTGGCAGAAACTTTCGTACTTTAATTTGCGCTACGGATTTAAAATTTCTTATTTTGCTTGTAAGATTTTCAGAATATGAATTCGCTTTTGAATCTAAAAAATCAGCGTTCGCATTTAAAAAAATGGGCGCAGCAAATTTCCTCGAAATCGTTTTAAATTTTTCTACACTCGAAATTACTTTGTATTTAAATAAAGATCCGTTCAAAATTTCAAGCGGGATATATTCAGATTTTTCAAGGCCAGATCCAATAATGCCCTTCGAATAGAACATTAAAATGCCATCGTTTCTATGGCAGACTATTCGTGATGCAAGGCGTCCACCGTGGGTCTTTCCAGAGTTTAGCTCTGTGTATATGGAATATGGGAAGCCAGGCGATGGCGACCTCAGCATTATGCTTATTTTTAGATTTAGCGATGTCTCGTTCAATTTAGAGATTAGCTTTGAGATGTCGCTTTTTTCTATGTCAAACTTAACGCCGTTATTATTGCACTTGTCGTTTAAAATAACTGAAAAATTTTTATTCCCATCCAGAATAACCGAAGTGTCGCCGGTTTTTCTCAACTCTCTTATCCGCGACATAGTCTTACCCAAGATCACGCATACAGCCGAGTTAATCGGCAAGTCGTTTAGAATATTCACCAATTTCGAGAAGCATTTCGTCTCATCACAGGGAACATTTAGCGTTAGAGAAAAGGACCTTGCCCCAATTCGCTTGAATAGATTTATTTCGCTGGAGTCATAGCTCACTAAATATGGGCATTTTAGCAAGGGATCACTTTGGTTTACTTGCATCTTTGCGACTCCGAAAATGCGCGGCAGATTTTATTCTTTGGCTAAGCAAGCACAGCGAAAGATATCAAGCTTGACCTCAAAATACTAGGATCAAAGTGCGATAGGGTTACAGGTGCCTTTTTCCTATTGGATGTAGGATCGCTCTGCTGGCGTGGTTCTACTTTGAATGGGAATTTGACTTTCGTCTATGGCAATTTCAGCTTTTGCCACTCGCATCACGGGGCGTGAGAAGGTTCCCCTTTGGAAATTTCCGCCGCTCTCTCAATATAACTTCCAACGCCACCTTTTCTTATAGAAACACCCAAGGCATTTTCTGATGCCTTGGGTGTTTTATCTATGCAGTCTTTGCTACAGGTTCGATTTGACTTGCCAGCATGTAAAGTCTGTTGGCATACTTTTAACGTCAAGGAACCTATCGAGCAGACCTTTTCTCAGCAATCAAACGGCTTAGAACACGCCTTTGGTCTTTAGTTCGCTCTGCAATGCTGCAAACCAGTCTTTCAACTGCTCCAAGCCCGAGTAAACTGCCCAGAAATCAACATCCAACTTAGTCACAACATCATCTGGGCTCATATTCAAGGCGCTGGCTAAGGAAACGTATCTTTGTTCCATCGCCGCCCAAAGTTCCGAGGTGCAGCGTGGCAGGTTAATAAACGCAAGTTCCGTGTCAACTTTGATTTTCGACAGCTCGCCACGAATATCAATTGCGTCAAAGCTACCGC
This sequence comes from Cypionkella sp., assembly GCA_964202345.1. Lineage (GTDB taxonomy): Bacteria > Pseudomonadota > Alphaproteobacteria > Rhodobacterales > Rhodobacteraceae > Cypionkella. The sequence goes on along the minus strand of CAXNIF010000011.1, from coordinate 5,630 downwards.
TTTGCTCGTTCAACACGACAAATATTTTCCGTGCCGATACATATTTCCCGGATCCAAAACGCTCGACGAGGTCGCGCATGTCATCAACGGCGCGTTGCTCTGCTTTGCAGACCAAAAATACATCAATGGGCGGTGCGCTGCGAGCTTTTAGCAATTGTGGCAGGTTACGGATGTTTCCCCACTGCAATACTTGCTCGACAACGTTGGCACCCAAGTCAATAATTGTATTGCCGCGAATGAGTTCTGGGCCAAGGCGATCCCAGTATTTTACCGAAGCGTTCAAATCATTCGACTCTTTGGCGAAGGCCACGCTTGGGCCTGTTCCCAGCTCGGTCACTTGATTTGGATACATTTGACCCAGCTTCGAAGCGCCGCTCGCATCGGTGAAATCCGCTGCAACCAATTTCGTCGGGATGCTCATATTTAAACTTGCCACATGTAGAGCCTGAGCGAAAGTTGTCTTTCCTTGGCCACCAGCGTGCGCGCAGCATATCCGAGTTAACATGGCATAATCCTTATATTCCCCATCAAAGTCTTTATTTCAATACATTTTCTTTCGCAACACTCATTAATTTTTTAATAAGGATATGATTGTATAGACTTTATTAACCAAATATCTCTTTAGGCTACATAAGTCTTTTTTCGCGCCCCGCGTCTTGGTCGCAGCGCAGTCTTTTCTTGGATTAATTTGCGCGCCAAGTTTCGCAAACACTTGTAATAATGTAATTTTTTCACGGCGATCTGCGGGCAATCCGCCGAACCCTTTTGTGAAGGTCGGCCCAAGCCTATGTTGCGCCCCCTGGCCCTGACTCTGATCCGCTTTTCCTGCAGGGCGGCAATCATGATGGCGCATCGGTATAAGGGCGGGCGATTGGGCTAGAAAATAGCCGCCCCCTCCTTTGCTTTGCCCCCGTTGCGCCCCAAGCCAAGACCAATCACGCCGCTTTTTGCGCGCAAATCGCAAAGGCGGCTTTGCGGCCCTTTACCAGCCGCGCTGCGCTGTGGCATGATGGGACGCATGGAACCAACAAACGCCACAATCGCGGGCATTACCGCGCAGCGCCTTGCCGAGTTTACGCGGCGCGAAGAGTGCCGGTTTGTCGCCGCGCGCCCAAATGCCGCCAAGGTGAAGCTGACCGATTATCTGGGCGGCGTGCCCATGCATTGGATGACAGATTGGCCCATGCCGCATTTGCCCGTCATTGCCAGCGCATCGGGCGCGACAATAACCGATATTGACGGCTACCAAATCGATGATTTTTGTCTGGGCGATACGGGGTCGATGTTCGGCCATTCGCCCGCCCCCGTGGCCCGTGCCATTCGGCGGCAGGCGCGGCGCGGATTGACCTATATGCTGCCCTCTATTGAGGCGCTGGAGGTTGGGCTTTTGCTGACCGCCACCTTTGGCGCCTTTAAATGGCAAATTGCCACCACGGCAACCGATGCCAACCGCTTTGCCATTCGCGTGGCCCGGGCGGTGACGGGGCGGCGCAAGATATTGGTGTTCAACGGCTGCTATCACGGCACAGTGGATGATGTCATGGTAGAACTGGGCGCGGCGGGCCAAACGCAAAACCGCGCAGGCTTGCTGGGGCAAGTGGCTGATTTGACCCTTGGTGCTGTGGTATGCGAATTCAACGATTTCGCCGGGGTCGAGGCCGCGCTGAAGGCAGGCGATGTCGCGGCGATTTTGACCGAACCTGTGATGACCAATTCCTGCATGGTGCTGCCCAAAGCGGGCTTTCACGCAGGGCTGCGCGCGCTGGCCACGCATTATGGTGCGCTGTTGATGATGGATGAAACTCATACAATTTCCACAGGCTATGGCGGCTATACGGGCGTGCATGGGTTGCAGCCAGATATTTTTGTCGTGGGCAAATCTGTGGCAGGGGGGATGCCTGCCGCCGTTTGGGGCCTAAGCCCCGATGTTGCCGCGCGCTATCACCGCGCCAATACCGCCCGCGCGCCGGGTCATTCGGGGATGGGAACCACACTTTCAGCCAATCCGATGCAATTGGCCTGCCTGCGCGCCACATTGTCCGAGGTGATGACCCGCGCCAATTATGCCCATATGGAAAAACTGGCCGATCGGCTGGAAAAAGGTCTTGCAGAGGTCATCGCGCGCTACGGCGCACCTTGGCATGTGCTGCGCGTGGGCGCGCGGGTGGAATTCGTTTGCGCGCCAGGCCCGTTGAACAACGGCACCGAGGCCGCCGCCGCCCAGTGCCACGCCGCCGAATCCGCGCTGCACATCGCCTTGCTCAATCGGGGCAGTTTGATTGCGCCGTTTCACAATATGATGCTGATCTCGCCCGCCACCAAAAAGCGGCAAGTGGCCCGCCTGATCGCCGCCTTTGACGAGGTGATGCAGGCGCTTTTTGCACCAAAAGACGCGCTATGACAGGGCCAGAGACCAACCTGCCCCCCATCGGCGCCGCGGCTCCTGATGAGGCAATCTCTTTCTTGGCCGCCCATCCCCAAATCGAATCCTTCGACCTTGTCCTCACCGATGCCAATGGCGTGGCGCGCGGCAAGATTATTCGGCGGCACGAATTGATGGGGCTTTACACCGCAGGGCGGCATTTGCCGATTTCGATTTTGGGCTTGGATATTTTGGGCGAGGATGTCGAAGATACCGGCCTTGTCTGGGATCAGGGCGACGCCGACCGCCGCGCCTGGCCCATTGCGGGCAGTTTGCGCGCGCTGCACGCCACGCAGCCCGCGCGCGGCGAAGTGATGGTGCAATTGTATCATCTGGACGCCAGCCCGATGATGGCCGATCCGCGCCATGCCTTGACGCGCCAAATCGCAGCGCTGCAAGATATGGGCCTATCGCCCGCAGGGGCCTTTGAATTAGAGTTTTACTTGCTAGACCCAGAACTTGGCCCCGATGGCCAAGTGTGCGCGGCGCGCGATGCTTTGGACGGGCGCGGCGGCGCACAAACCGAGGTTTATTCAGTTGACCGACTGCACGGCATGTTGCCGATTTTCAATCAAATCTACGCCGATTGCGCGGCGGCAGGCATCCAGGCCGAAACGATGATTTCCGAATATGGGCGCGGCCAATACGAGCTGACGCTGCATTACCGCGAAGATATCTTGCAAGCCGCCGATGATCTGATCCGCCTGAAACGCATCGTGCGCGCCGCCGCGCGCGCGCATGGGACGCTGGCCTGCTTTATGGCCAAGCCGCACGCCGATATGGCAGGGTCGGGCATGCATATGCATGTATCTTTGCGGGGCGGCGCGGGCGAGAACCTCTTTGCCGAAGCGCAGGGGCAAGACCCCACAGGCAGCCCGATCTTGCGCCATGCCATTGCGGGCATGGCCGCGCATATGGGCGAAAGCATGCTGATTTTTGCCCCCCATGCCAATTCTTGGCGGCGCTTTGCCGCGGGCTCTTATGCGCCGATTGCGCCGACATGGGGGGTCAACAACCGCTCGGTCGCCTTGCGTGTGCCGGCGGGCGACCCCCGCGCGCGGCGCATTGAACATCGCCCTTCGGGGGTGGATGCCAATCCCTATCTGGTGGCCACGGCCGTGCTGGCGGCGCTGCGCGAAGGTATCGCGCAAAAACTGCCCGCCCCCGCCCCCGTGACGGGCAATGGCTATGATGCAAAACCCGATGCCAACCTGCCCAGCGATTGGCGCAGTGCCATCGCCGCCGCCGAAAAATCGGCCTTTTTGGCCAATGCACTTGGCCCCGATTTGCACCGCGCTTTTGTGGCGATCAAATGGGCCGAATATGGCCGCATGGCGCGCCATGTTTCGGCATTGGATTTGGCCCATTACCTGCACCGCGTCTAATGGCAATCGCCCCGCGCTAGCGGGTTGCAGCCACGCTATAGCGGCAATGATCGGCGCAGACGGGCTGGGCGCGCTGCAACGCCGCGCCAATCAAAGCGGGCACACGGGCATCTAGGCCGATGGGCGGCAAGACCCGCCCGCCAAAGCGCGCGCTGTCCAAAGCGCGGGGCAAATCTTCGGTCACATGCCCGCCATTGGCGGCGAAAAAGGGCAGGCATACCGCGCCCAGGCCAAAACCTGAAACCTCGGCCAGACGGGGGGCTTGATCGATAAAGGCAACTTCAGCGCGGGCCAGACCCAAATCTGCCTTGACCCGATGCGCCAACGCGGTGGCCACATCCGATGGGGCCGATGATTTGAAACTGCCATGCGCGGCAATCAACACCTCGCCGCGCGGCAAATCTTGGCCTGTCAGGGCCTCGGCCACAATATCGCGGGCCAGCGCATGCAATTGCCCATCACAGCCAAAGGGTTCCAGCACGGCCCAGTCCATCGCCCCTAAAGCGCGCAATTTGCTGGCCAAGGCCACACGGGTGAACCATCCCCCCGCCATGAACATCGGAAAAACCACGCCGCGCGGGCCGAGCTGGGCCAAAGCGCTGGCAAGCGCGCCCTCCTCAGCCAAGGTCGCCGCCCGCACCAAGGGCGCTGGCTTTTGCGCGCCGATATGCCCGGCCACGGCCTCGGCAAGCTGCGCCAATTGCGCGCCCGCAGGAAGCGGATCACTGGGCTGGCCATGGGCCACAATCAAGACAGGCAGGTTTTCATCACCCATGCAAATCAGCTCGCGCGCGCATGCTACGTTTCAAAGCGCTGCGCGCCCGCGCTTGGCGCAGCCTTGGGTTTGGCTTTGGCGGCTTGCTGCAACAAGGGGGCCGTTTTTTCCCAAATCAGGCGGCCCATCGCGGGGAAAATCCCCGCCTCCCCCATCGCCAGCGCCCGCGATTGCGTCAACATCACCACATATAACGACCGCATTCCTGCCGCTGAAAGACGCAGCATGTCATGCTTGACCCAAGATGTCTTGGCATCCCCCGTCCAGCCCGTTTGTGCGGGTTTTGACCATATTTTCACCGCTTGCGGTAAATCACCGCCCAAATATTCGGCCAAACCAAAGGTGGGAAATACAGCATCGGGGCTGGTGATATCACGCTGCATGAATGCGCGGGCGCGGCGCTTTGTTGCCGCGCTCAGGGGAAGATCGCCTTCAAACATCTCCCATAACAGGCGCGCGGCGCATTGGGCGCTGATCGCATTCACACCGCTGCCAAATTGCCCCGCAAGTCGCCCCTCGCGGCCATAGCGCAAATCACTGCCTTGCTTTTGAACCAGGCGGCAACCGTCCCATTCGGGCCAACCCATTTGCCAAAAGAACCGATCCAGCTTGGCGCGCTTGCTGGCCCAATCCAAATATTCCGCCCCATCCAGCATCGAATCACCAGACGTGCCCGTGAGACCGTCGATCACATAATTGGCCGCACTGTCCGATGGCCATAGGATCATATCCCGCAGCGCGCGGTCAAAATCGGGATCTGCGGGAACCCGCCCCTCCTCCACAGCCGCCAAAGCATGGACCATATGAAATGGCGCGGCCAGCCCTGCGGGATAATGCAAAAAGCTACCGCGATGACCAAAGCCCTCTGCGCCCGCCGCACAGGGCGCAACCATCACAAGTGAAACTTTTCCCGCATCAAATCCCCGACTGCCAAATTGCGTCGCCAGATCAGCCATGATTGCGCGGCCAAGTTCAGTCCATTGTGCGGTTTGGGCGTAAAACATAAAGCGATCCTTGTTGGCCACAATTTAATCAACCCTGTGGCAGA